>JALYVC010000472.1 GCA_030853445.1 Actinomycetota bacterium
GTACCGCGCCGCCGGCCAGCACCGCGGGCCGGGCGGTGCCGAGGGCGATGCCGAGCTCGCGCAGCGCGGAGCGGGACGACGGAAACCCCGTCCGACCGCTGGTCCGTGGGCGAGGTGCCGCGGCATACGGCACAGTGGGGGCATGCATCTCGTCGGCGTCGATCTCGCCTGGGGCGGACGTCGGCCCACCGGCCTCGCCGTGCTCGACGACGGTGGCCGGCTGGTGCACCTGTCGTCGGCGGTGAGTGACCGCACCATCCTCGAGACCCTGCGGCCCTTCACCGGGGGCGACGTCGTGGTCGGCTTCGACGCCCCGCTCGTGGTCACCAACCCCACCGGTCGCCGACCGGCCGAGGCGGCGCTGGGGGCCGACTTCGCGCGCTTCGACGCGGGGGCGCACCCCGTCAACACCTCGCGGCCAGGATTCGAGGACACCCCCCGGGGGGCTCGCCTGGCTGCCTCGCTGGGGCTTGCCGTCGGCGGTTCCTCGGCGCGCCGGGCGGTGGAGGTCTACCCCCACCCGGCGACCGTCGCACTCTTCCGGCTCGGTCGAGTGCTGCGCTACAAGCAGAAGCCGGGGCGCACCCTCGAGGTGCTGCGGGCCGAGCTCCTGCGCCTGACAGGGCTACTCGAGGGGCTGGCCCACGCCAGCCCGCCACTGCAGGTGCGGGAGTCGGCGTCGTGGAGGGCCCTCGTCGAGCGCATCTCGGCAGCCGGCCGCAAGAGCGAGCTGCGGCCCGCCGAGGACGAGGTCGACGCGGTCGTCTGCGCCTACGTGGCCCTCCTCGTCGCCCGCGCGCCGGAGCGGGTGACGACGTACGGCGACCCCGGCACCGGCGAGATCCTCACCCCCACCCTGCCGCCGGGGCACACCCCGACTCCCCGCGAGCCGCGGGACGCGGGTATGCCGACGGCCGCCGCCTCTGGTCCCGTGGTCCCCGTCGACCCCACGCGCGCCGCGGTGGATGCGTATGCCGCCCGACACCCCGTCGTCTCGGCGGCGACCGAGGCGTTCGTCGCGGTCGTCACCGGCCAGCTCGACGACGCGGGCATCAACTACCTCAGCGTCACCGGTCGGGCCAAGGCCGTGACGTCGTTCGCGGGCAAGGCCGCCCGCACCCGGGCCGACGGATCGCCCCTCTACGCCGAGCCCCTCACCGAGATCACCGACCAGGTGGGTCTGCGTGTCATCACCTACCTGCACGAGGACGTCGAGGCCGTCGCCGACCTGCTCACCGACGAGTACGTCGTGCTCGACGACCGCGACCTCGGCCGCGAGACCGCCGACGACGGGCGCTTCGGCTACGCAAGCCGCCACCTGCTCGTCGCGAGTGACGAGCGCGGGGCGTCGGCGCCCGCCGGACGGGCCCTCGGTGGGCTGGCGGCGCAGGTGCAGATCCGCACCGTGCTGCAGCACGCCTGGGCGGAGTTCGAGCACGACATCCGTTACAAGGGTTCGGTCCCGCCCGAGCACGTCAGCGACCTGGACCGGCGTTTCACCCTGGCCGCAGGGCTGCTCGAGCTGGCCGACCGAGAGTTCTCGGCGATCCGCGGGCGTCTGCTCAGCGGTCCACCGGAGGCTCCCCGTGAGGACGACACGACCGAGGAGGACCCGCGCATCGCCACGCAGGACCTCGCGAGCTTCCTCAGTGGCCGCTTCGCGGGAGCGGGCTGGTCGCGCACCGACCACTACGAGTGGATCGCGGGTCTCCTGCTCGAGCTGGGGATCACCTCGCTCGACGAGCTGGGCGGCCTCCTGTCGTCGCTCGACGGTGACTCGATCGACGCCCGCATGGGGTATCGCTACCCGCCCGGGGCGGTGCGGCGTCTCGACGACGCCCTCCTCGCCGTCTACGACGACCGCTACCTGCGGCTGCACGGCAACGCGCACCGGGTGGACCTCCTGGCCGTGCGCCGGGAGCGGTTGCTGGGCGAGGGCTGACACCCGGCGGCGCTCCCCGGCACCCCGGTCAAGGGTCGGCTCGCTGCGCACGCCGCACCCGAAGGGGCGCAGCCATCTCGTCCAGGCGCGCCAACACCCCCGGTCGGTAACGAGCGCCATTGACACGTGGGCGAACTCGTCAGTGTCAAGTGCTGCGCAGGGCCGTATGCCGGTGACGAAGGTGACGACGGTGTCGAAGCGGCGAGCGGGGGCCGGCGCCGGGTCGGTCGACGACGCCACGCCAGCGCGCTGGACCGAAGGGGGAGACGGCGGCCAGCACCCTCGTGAGCTGCTCGTGGAGCAAGAAGGGAGGGGGACGACGTGCGCGCGCCCAGAGCCCGAGCGTGCGCGCAGGGTCAGCCGGTCAGAGACCTCGAGATGGTCCGGGCGTCCGGCCCGAACCACCCACTCGCTCAGGCGACGCGCTGGACCTGGCCGTCGAAGGGAGATGGACGGAACCGGTCCTCCGCGGTCTCGCGGTCGAGCAGGTCGAGCAGCCCGGTCTCGGGGTGCGGGTCCATGCACACGACGTTGCGGGCCCACCATGCCCGCAGACCGCGGTCGGCGCGGTGGGCGGCGCGCTGGCCGTGGCTCGGCGCGGGGGCGGTGCGAAGACGGAGAGCGTGAGGCATCTTGTCGTCCTTAGGTCTGGTGAGGCGGGTCCTACATGAGGGTCGAGGGCCGGTGTTCGGGGCTGCTGTGGGGAGCCTGCGAAGGGGTGGTGTTCCTCGACCTGTACGGGTGACGCTACCGAGGGAATAGTCCCTTTTGATAGGTATGAGGGGATTAACAGCCGTTCGGCTGATGGGGGGTCCTGATCGGACGATGGCCCGTGGCGTGAGCGGACGGACGCAGGGGCTTGACGGCGCGAGGATGCTGGCGGATGAGCCGCCCCCGCCTCTCGGGGCGCGGACGCCGACCCGACCCGGCCACCGGCCCGGAGGAAGCGAGGACACCTGTGACCAGTGCGTGCGGCGGCGAGCCGAGCCCGACCCGCCGAGTGGCCGACCTCTTCGACGCCCTCTCCGACACCTACGACCAGGTGGGCGTCGACTTCTTCGCCCCCATCGGCGCCGGACTGGTGCAGGCGGTGGCACCCCGACCGGGCGAGCGGGTGCTCGACCTTGGTTGCGGGCGTGGGGCCGCGCTGATCCCGCTGGCCCGGGCGGTCGGGCCCGAGGGGCACGTGGTGGGGGCCGACCTGTCGGCCAGGATGGTGGAGCAGTGCCGCCGGGAGCTCGCGGCAGCGGGGCTCCTGCACGTGCAGCTCCTCGTGGCCGACGCCCAGGAGCCTGACTGGGGCGACACCGACGTCGGAGGTCTCGACGTCGTCGTCTCGTCCCTCGTGCTCTTCTTCCTGCCCGACCCGGCCGCCGCCGTCGCCCGGTGGTGCGGTCTTCTGCGCCCGGGCGGGCGCCTCGGGGTGGCGACCTTCGGCAGCCCCGACCTCGCCTGGGCCCGGGTCGACGAGGTCTTCCGTCCCTTCCTGCCGCCCGGCATGCTCGACGCGCGCACGAGCGGAGCCTCCGGCCCCTTCGCCTCCGACGAGGGTATTGAGAGCCTCCTTGAGGGGGCGGGCTGCCCGCAGCCGCACACGACCCACCTGACGCTCGAGGTGGAGTTCGCCGATGCCGAGCAGTGGTACGCCTTCTCGATGTCGGTCGGCCAGCGCGCGATGTGGATGGCTGTGCCGCCCGAGCACCGTGAGGGCGTCAAGACGAAGGCTCTCGCGCTGCTGGGGGAGTCGGCCCGGCCCGACGGCTCGTTGGGGTTCGTCCAGGACGTCCGCTACACGGTGGGCCACCGCCCGCAGTGACCGGGGAGCCGGGGCCTGGGCGGCAGCGGCATGAGCTCGGGAACAGTGGGACATAATCTGCGGTTATGGCACCTATGAGGTCAGCATTCACCTTCCCCGCCGTCGTCAACGAGAAGGCGGCGCGCGTCGTCGCCTCCGGTGTCGTCGTGCTCGCCGTCGTCACCCTGGCCACCGGTTGGCTGTGGCTGAGTGCCGTGATGGCCGCCGGCTTCGCCCTCCGCGTGGCCAACGGCCCCCGGTGGAGCCCACTCGGGCGCTTCGCCGCCACCGTCGTCGCCCCGAGGCTGGGCGCTCCGAGGATGGTGTCGGGCGCGCCCAAGCGCTTCGCCCAAGCGGTCGGCCTGACCTTCACCGTCGCCGCGACCGTCGCCCTGGCGCTGGGCGCCCCGGTGGTCACGGTCGTGCTGCTGTCGGTGCTGTTCGTCTTCGCGGCCCTCGAGGCGGGCCTGGGCTTCTGCGCGGGCTGCTTCGCCTTCGGCCAGCTGATCCGGCTGGGCGTCGTCGCCGACGACACCTGCGTGGAGTGCGCCGACCTCTCGGCTGGCCGCCGCCGCAGGGCCACCGTCTGACGGGGGTGTCGGGCCGGTTGGCGGCCCTGCTCGAGCGGGGTGCCCGGGTGAGTGCGCGCAGGTAGGTCGCGGGCCACGCCGAGCCCGAGGTATCAGCACGGCTGCGGCGCCCTCTGCCTGGTGACTGCGACACCTCGTCGGGGTCGACGACCAAGCGAGAGGACAAGACCATGCCTGAGCTCAACCCCCAGCCGCTGCCGCCGCGTGAGGTGGCCGTGACCGTGCACATCCCGGGAGACATCCTGGGCAACCTCGAGAGCTTCCAGAAGGTGCAGGCGAGCATCTTCGACCGCTTCGGCTGCGGAGGCTGCAACTCCGGCGTCCTCGTCGACTGGAAGCGCTTCGAGGAGTTCGTCGTCACGCCGGACCTGCAGGTCGAGCCGGTCGCCACGTCCGGCTTCCGGCTCGGCTGAGGCCGCCCGGTCATGGGGTGGTCGCGGCTCGACCTCGGGGTCGGCGTCATCGCGCTCGGCTCGCTCGACCAGCTCTGGTCGGGCATCGCCGACCTCGTCGACGTCGTCGAGGTCGAGCCGCAGACCCTGTGGGAGAGCAGGTTCGGCGGGGGCCGGGTGATGTCACCCGAGCCGCTCGCCTGGCTGCGCGCCTGTGGGCGGCCATTGCTCGCGCACGGCGTCGGCTTCCCGGTCGGCGGGACGACCCCGCCTGACGAGGGTGGCGTCATCGCGTCGGCGGAGTCGGCGCGCGACCTCGGCGCCGTGCACTGGAGCGAGCACCTCGCCTTCAACGCCGCCGGTGAGTCGTACGCCGGCTACCTCCTGCCACCGGTGCAGTCACCCGAGGGGGTGGCGGCCGCGGTGGGGCACATCGCGGCATACCAGCGGCTCTTCGACCGGCCGTTCCTGGTGGAGACGCCGACGAACTACCTTCAACCGGTGCCCGGCGACCTCGGTGACGGGGAGTACGTCGCGGCGATCGCGCGGGCGGCCGACTGCGGCATCCTTCTCGACCTGCACAACATCTGGACCAACGAGCGCAACGGTCGCCAGAGCGTCGACGACTTCCTGGCGGCGCTGCCGCTCGAGCGGGTGTGGGAGGTGCATCTGGCAGGCGGTTTCGAGACCGAGGGGTACTACCTCGACGCGCACGTGGGGCCGGTCGCCCCCGAGCTGCTCGAGCTCGCGGCGCGCGTGGTGCCGAGGTTGCCGAAGGTGAGGGCGGTCATCTACGAGGCCGTCCCCGTCTCGCTCGCCGCCCAGGGGATCGAGGGTCTGCGCGAGGTGCTCACGGCGATGCACCGGATCACCGACGTGCCGGCGGTGCAAGCCGTGGTGACCGGCACGGGGGGGACGCCGCGGGCGGCGACGAGCGGTGGCCGGTCGACGGCGGAGCGCGAGGCCGAGCTCCTGGCGTACACCACGCGCGCCAGCGACGACCTCGCCTCGCCCGACCGCGGCGCCGACCTCATCAGGGCCCTCACCGACCAGTCGCGGCTGTCGCTGCTGGTGCGCCACCACGAGGCGGTCCTGGGGGCGCTGCTGCGGGCTCTCGGCCCGACACGGACGCGGGAGGTGCTGACGCAGTTCCTCGCCGCGAGCCCGGCCAGCGCCTGGCGCGACGAGCAGAGCCGCGCGTTCACCGGTTGGCTGGAGACGCGGCCCGACCTGCGGGAGCTGCTCACCTGACGGGCCGGGCGTCACGGGGACGGCGACCTCGGTGCGGAACCGTGCGGAACCCCGTCGGCGTGTCGACCTCCCGCGACCGTCTGACCTCACGGGCCCTTCGGCCCTGACGGTGGTCGCGACGGTTCTCCAGTCTGGAGGTCTCGGGGGTAGACGAAAGGGAGCACCATGAACACGTACGGTCTCGGCGGCAAGGTCGCCGTCATCACGGGAGGCGCCTCGGGCATCGGACGCGCGTGCGCCCACACCCTGGCTCGCTCCGGCGCCGACATCTCGGTGTGGGACCTCCATCAGGAGGGTCTCGACCGGGTGGTCGAGGAGCTGGAGGCCTACGACTACCGCGCCCACAGCGCGGTCGTCGACGTCAGCGACTCGGCGGCGGTCGACCGAGCGATGCAGGACGTGCTTGACACCCTCGGGCACGTCGACATCGCCGTCGGCAACGCCGGCATCGGCGGGACGGCGGCGCCGAGCGCCGACTACACCGACGAGCAGTGGCACCAGGTCACCTCGGTTAACCTCGACGGTGTCTTCTTCACCCAGCGCGCGGCGATCCGGGCGATGCGCCACGGAGGTCGCGGGGGCTCGGTCGTCAACATGGCCTCGGTCCTCGGTGCGGTCGGGTTCGCCACGGCCAGTGCCTACACCGCGGCCAAGCACGGCGTCGTCGGCCTCACCCAGGTGGCGGCGTGGGAGTATGCGGCCGACGGCATCCGCGTCAACGCCGTCGGGCCAGGTTTCATCCGCACCCCGTTGCTCGACGATCACCTCGACCAGGCGACCCGCGACCTGCTGGCGGGTCAGCACGCCTTGCAGCGGCTCGGCGAGGCCGAGGAGGTGGCCGAGCTGGTGGCCTGGCTGGCCAGTGACGGTGCGTCCTTCGCGACGGGGGCGTACTACCCGATCGACGGTGGGTACCTCGCGCGGTGATGGTCGAGCTGCGTGCCGGTTCGCTCGGGCTCCTGGGCACCCTGCTGCCCCCGGGGCGGTGGGACCGCCTCCGGGCAGAGGCTGCTCGTGCGCGTGACCTACTCGACGGACGTGTCGTGTGGAACGTCAGCGCCACGGCAGAGGGAGGCGGAGTGGCCGAGATGCTCCACACGCTCCTGGCCTACGCCTGCGGGGCCGGGGTGGACACCCGGTGGTGGGTGCTGGACGGTGACCCGGAGTTCTTCGCGACCACCAAGCGGGTGCACAACGCGCTGCACGGTGCGGCCGACGACGGACGACCGTTGGGCGATGCCGAGCACGCCCACTACGAGCGGGTCCTCGAGCGCAACCTGGCCGGGCTGACCAGCGTGGTGCGGGCCGGTGACATCGTGCTGCTGCACGACCCGCAGACCGCCGGGCTCGTCGACGGTCTGCGCGCCGTGGGTGCCCGTGTCGTCTGGCGGTGCCACATCGGTCGTGACACGCCGAATGCGGCGAGCGACCGCGGGTGGGCGTTCCTGCGGAGGTACCTGCAGGACGCCGACGCCGTCGTCTTCTCCCGCCGGGCCTATGTCCCGGAGTGGGTGGTGCCAGACCGGGCCCGGGTGATCGCACCGTCGATCGACCCGTTCTCGGCCAAGAACCGCGACCTCGACGCGGACGAGGTCACGGCGGTGCTGGGTCGGGTCGGGCTGGTCGGCATCGGCACCGGGCCGGAGCCGGCAGCGGTCCGCTTCACGGCTCGCGACGGCAGCGTCCGTGCCGTACGACGGCATACGGGCCTGCTGGTGGGCCTGCCGCCCCCCGCCTCGGCCCGGCTGGTCGTGCAGATCAGCCGGTGGGACCGGTTGAAGGACATGGCCGGCGTGCTGTCGGCCTTCGCCGATGACGTCGTGCCGGTGACATCCGACGTGCACCTGGTCCTCGCGGGGCCTGACGTGTCAGGCGTCAGCGACGACCCCGAGGGTGCGCAGGTGCTGGCTGAATGCCAGGCCACGTGGGCCCGGCTGCCGGCACCGGCGCGAGCGCGGTGCCATCTGGCCTGCATCCCGATGGATGACGTCGAGGAGAACGCCATCATCGTCAACGCGCTGCAGCGGCGGGCGACCGTCGTGGTCCAGAAGAGCCTCCAGGAAGGGTTCGGCCTGACCGTGACCGAAGCCATGTGGAAGAGCCGCCCTGTGCTCGCCAGCGCCGTCGGCGGCATCCTGGACCAGGTCGTCGACGGTGAGGATGGTCTGTTGCTGGCGGACCCGCACGACCTGCCCGGCTTCGCGGCGCTGCTGCTGACGCTGCTGGACGACCCCGACAGGGCGCAGGAGCTGGGACGCCGGGGTCATCGGCGCGTGAGCGACGGCTTCCTCGGCGACCGGCACCTGATCCAGTACCTCGACCTGCTCGCCGACCTGGTCACTCGCCCGCAGTGAGCAGCACTGGACCGCCGCAACCGACGGGGGCACGGCCGGTGAGCCGGCCGTGCCCCCGTCGCCCGGCGGTTCAGCCGATGACGCGCACGAGCTTCTTGTTGACGAACTCCTCGATGCCGAGGCTGCCGAGCTCGCGGCCGAAGCCTGAGCGCTTGACGCCACCGAAGGGCAGCTCGGCGCCGTCGGCACCGACCCCGTTGACGAAGACCATGCCCGTCTGCAGGGCGTTCGCGACCCGGTCGGCCTGGGCGGGGTCGGTCGTGAAGACATAGGAGCCGAGACCGTACGGAGTGTCGTTCGCGAGCTCGATCGCCGCCTGTTCGTCGGCGACCCGGTAGACCGTGGCCACGGGACCGAACAGCTCTTCGCGGTAGATGTCGTTCTCGGGGGTGACGCCGGTCAGCACGGCGGCGGGGAAGAAGCAGCCCTTCCGGTCACCCTCGGTCGTCAGCTCGGCCCCCTGGGCGACGGCCCGGTCGACCTGCTCCGCGAGGTTCTTGGCCGCCTGGGGTGAGGAGAGCGGAGCGCCGGACCAGCCCGCGAGCATCTTCTCGGTGAGCTTCTGCGTGAAGCTGTCGTAGAGGTCGTCCGCGACGATGAACCGCTTCGCCGCGTTGCAGGCCTGGCCGGTGTTCTCGAGCCGTGCGGCCACGGCGGAGTCGGCGGTGGCGTCGAGGTCGTCGGAGCTGAGCACGATGAAGGGGTCGGACCCGCCGAGCTCGAGCACAACCTTCTTGAGGTGTCGACCCGCGACCTCGGCGACGGCCGCGCCCGCCCGCTCGGAGCCGGTCAGCGACACTCCCTGGACGCGCGGGTCGGCAATGATCGTCGCGGCCTGCTCGTTGGTGGCGTAGACGTTGACGTAGACGTCGTCGGGGCAGCCGGCCTCGCGAAAGATCGCCTCGATGGCTGCCGAGGACTCCGGGCACTGGGGCGCGTGCTTGAGCAGGATGGTGTTGCCGGTGACGAGGTTCGGTCCGGCGAACCGGGCGACCTGGTAGTAGGGGTAGTTCCACGGCATGATGCCGAGCAGGGCCCCCACTGAGCTGCGCCGCAGCACCGCCGTGCCCTCGCCGGCCAGCAGCTCGATCGGCTGGTCCGCGAGGAAGGCCTCGGCGCGGTCGGCGTAGTACTCGTAGATGGCGGCCGAGAACTCGACCTCACCCACGGCCTCCGCCAGCGGCTTGCCCATCTCACGCTGGATGATCGCCGCGAGCTCCTGTGCGCGCTCTGCGTGGAGCCGCCCGATCTCGCGGACGACCGCGGCGCGCTCGACGACCGGACGGGCGGCCCAGGGCCGGTGCCCGGAGGCCACCGCGTCGATCGCGGCACCCACCTGGTCATCGGTCGCGGTGGGGTAGGTCTTGACCACCACTCCGGTGGCGGGGTCGAGGACTGCGTATTCCATCTGGTGTCTCCTTGGCGCTGCTGGGTGGGGGCTCAAGGCGCGACGCTACTCCCACGGGCGCGCCAGGCGCGCCGGGCGCGTGGGTCGGGTGGGCGCAGGTCCCGCCGTCAGAAAGGCCATCGTTCGGGTAGACGGGAGCGGACCCGTTGGGCGAGGGCGAACCGACCCCAGGTCGGCACGATCGTGAGCAGTACCAGCGGGAACAGGTCTTCCGCGGGGTACTGCCACAGGTAGAGGTTGGTGTGCAGCAGCATGAGGTAGATCGGGCCGATGAGCAGCAGGCCACCGAGGGCTGCCGCCCGGGGCAGCACCCCGAGGACGAGCCCGAGTCCGATGGCGAGCTCGGCAACCGTCAAGAACCACCCGAACAGCCCGAAGTGCGGGAGCACGACGTCGCGGTAGAAGGCTCCGAGCGGGGCGATGTAGGTCTTCGACGACGCGTCCTCGGCGATGCTCTCGGCCACCCCCCGGCTGATGAGGTTAAAGGACAGGAAGCCGAGGTCGTAGGTTGCCTTGCCGATCAGCTTGGCCACGCCGTTGCTCAGCCACACCAGCCCGGTGAAGACGCGTAGGGCCGTAAAGGCCTTGGCCATCAACGCCGCCTGGGCCGGCGACCCCGGCGCGCTGTTCGCCGTAGGCGCCCGCCCTGTCGAACCACTCATCGCCAGCCTCCGTCACGCCGGCCCGGACGACGCCTCGACCGTGGTGGTCGGGCGGTCGGAACCCTGCTGACCCCCACGCTAGCGCCCCGGACGACCGCGAGGACGACACCGGAGCTTTTTCGGCGACCACCCGGCGCCGAGCAGGAGTGCGAGAGGCGGCTCCGGAAGTTAGGGTCGAAAAGCGTTGGGCGGGAATGCGAACCCGTTCGTCCCGTGTGCTCAACGCTGAACCGATGTCTCGATCGACCCCCTACAGGAGCGCCCCTATGTCAAGTAACGCCACTGAGAACACCACGTCCTTCTCCGACCTGGGTCGTGACATGTGGTCCTACCTGACCGGTCAGGAGGCCACGATCGACTACACCTTCGTCGACATGAAGATCGACGTGCCCAGGGCTGCCGGCGAGGACAACACCGCGGCCACCTGGAAGCTGAACGGGACGCTGCGGATCACGACGTCCGACAAGGACAACCGTGGGGCTGCCGCTAGCCGTGGCGCCTGACCTCGGCCGTCGGCTCCAGGTCGTCGCTGACCTCGATCTGGAGATCAGCGACGACCACGGGGTCACATCGGCCCGTCTGACGAGCGGCGACGGCCTCCGGCTCGAGGTGGCCGACGCCGCCGTGCTGCTGAGGTGCCTCCCCGGCGGTGGTCTTCATCGTCTGCGACCGGCCGACCTACCGCAGTGGCTGCCGCTGGAGCAGGTCGCGGACCTTCCCGTGTCGCTGACCTCCCACGGTCGGCCCATCGGTCGGCTCTGGCTCTCGCCGTCAGGTCGACTGCGGTTCGCCCCGGCATGGACAGGGATCCCTACCATCGCCCGCACGGCGACCTCGTACGGCGCCGGTCGTCTCGACTCCCGCGCCGTGCTCTATGTGGCTGCTGGCGTCATGGTGGTCGCGGTGGCGCTCGCGACGGGCCGGAGGCTCCGACTCTGACCCTCTCTCCACCCGTTCGTGGGTGGGTGCCCTCACGCGCCAGCGCAGGTCGATCTCGTGGAACATCCCGTCGGTGTCGTGGTGAGTGGTGCGGCCAGGGACAGGAAACGGGAACGGGTCATGGAGGCCAGCGGAACGGGCACCCAAGAACGGCGTGAAGCGCTAGGGGCCCCCGGGATGCCGTGGCACAGAGGTCAGAACGACAGGGAGGCCGCGCCCTTGGCGAGCAGGGCGACCAGGCTGGCACCGCCGACGACGGTCGCGCCCTCGATGAGGTCGTCTTCACCGATGCCGCGCTTCTTCGCGCACGGGCTGCAGACGAGGAAGGTGCCGCCGGCCTCGACGTAGCTGGACACGAGCTCGCCCAGCGGCGCGAAGCCCTCTTCGTGCAGGGTCTCGGCCACACCCTTCTGGGCGAGCCGTACTCCTTCGGAGGACAGGAAGACCGACGTCTCCTGGGCCGAGGCGACGGCGGCACCGGCGACCACCATGGCGACGCTGGTGCGGTCGACGTCGTCGGAGGAGTGGGTGAGATTGATGACCAGACCGTTCATGATGCGGCGGTTCCCTTCGGGGCAGGTGGAGCGGAATCGTGCGCGACAACGGGTTCGGTGTCGTCGAGGTGCCAGGGACGTCCCGGGCGGGTGCGGCGGGCGACCTCGGAGTAGCGCAGGTGGTAGCACGCGCGGCCGTCGGTATGTTGCCCGGCGCCAAGGTAGTCGTGTCCGGTGAGGTGGCACCAGGAGGGGATGTCGATCGGTGCCGCCGGGTCGGTCGCGATGACCCTCACCTCGGTCCCGTCCGTAACCCCGGTGAGCGCACGCAACAGCCCCAGGAGCAGCTCGCCGCAGGCCAGGTCACCACCGTCGAACACGAACGGTCTCCCGCTCGTCGTCGACAGGTGGGCGGTGTCGGATGCGGCCTCGGCCTTGCGGGGACGCTGCGGCGGTGGCACGTCGGCAACAGTAGCGCGGTGCTCCCCACACCGGGACCGGCTGAGTCTGCTTGCGGGTCGGACAGGGTTGTCAGGCGCGACTAGGCTCGCCCCATGTCCGACTCGTTGTCCGTTGTACCGAATGTCCCCGAAGAGCTGGGCCAGGTGGCGCGGTTCCTCGACGGCGTCGACATGGACTGTGGCAGCGGCCTGTTGCTGCTCATCACCCGCAACATGCGGCAGCTGGAGGCCGGTGAGGTGATGGCGATCCGCAGCCAGGAGCCGAGCGTCGCGGTCGACCTGCCCGTCTGGGCCGAGCTGGCGGGGCACCCGGTCACCGGTGAGCTCGCCGAGAGCTCGGCCGGCCCGTGGTGGTTCGCGGTGGCGAAGTCGAGCGGGCTGCTCAGCCCCAGCAGCGTGTTCAGCCACGGCGACCGCACTCCCGTGGGCCACCGGCTGTGGGCCTACACCAACTTCGACTGCAACCTCGCCTGTCTGTACTGCTGTGCCGAGTCCTCACCGCGTGCTGCCGCCCGCCGGCTGACCCCCCAGGTGGCGCGTGAGGCGTTCGGCGAGTTCGCCGCCAGCGGTGGCCGTGAGCTGTTCCTCACCGGCGGCGAGCCGTTCATGCACCCGGACCTGGGTGAGCTGGTGGCCGCCGGGGCTGGGCTGTCGCGCACCATCCTCACCAACGCGATGATCTTCGGGCGGGGTCGCCGACGTGAGACCCTCGAGTCGCTGGACCGGGACGTGGTGCTGCAGGTCAGCCTCGACTCGGCCACCCCGGACCTGCACGACCGTCAGCGCGGCGCCGGGTCCTGGGCCCGGGCTCTAGAGGGGATCGGGCTGGCCCGCTCGCTCGGGTTCCGGGTGCGTGTCGCCGCCACGATGTATGACGAGGACCCGCAGGGCGTCGAGGCTCTGCACGCCAGGCTCGACCGCGAGGCCATCGCGGCCGACGACCGGCTGATCCGTCCGGTGGCGCAGGAGGGTTTCGCCGAGACGGGGGTGCACGTGTCGATCGACACGCTCGAGCCCGAGCCGACCATCACCGCCGACGGTGCCTGGTGGCACCCGGTCGCCGTGACCAACCCGAACCTGCGGATCGCCGACGCGCCGCTGCCGCTGAACGAGATCTTCGGCGTCGTCCGCGACACCCTCGCCGTGCAGGGGGCCGCCGCCGCGTCCGGGCGAGAGGTGTTCCGCTGCGCCTGACCCCCACGGAACCTGCACCGAGGCAGCCGCCCGGTGGGGCCGGGATTCTCCCGCGGCGGGGCCAACGCCCTGATGTGTGTGGCTGCGGGACCTTCGTCCCTGCTGGTCCGCGGGCCCGAGCGCAATTCTGGGGCTGACCCGCCTACGCAGCAGCAGACCAGGAGAACCTCGACGATGACCACGACCATGCCCGCCCGCCCGGAATCCCTCAGCCTGCTCTCCACGAGCTCCGGTGCCGTGATCGCGGCGACTGCTGCGGTCGTCGCCGAGCATGCCGAGCAGATCACCGCCCGCTTCTATCCGCAGATGTTCGCCGAGAACCCAGAGCTGCTCCGGGTCTTCAACCTGGCCAACCAGGCGACGGGGGAGCAGAGCCGCTCGCTCGCCGCCTCGGTCGTGGCCTACGCCGTCCAGCTCGTCGACCCGTTGGCGCCCTCCTTCGCCCACGTCATGACCCGGATCGCCAACAAGCACGTGTCCCTCGGCATCCGGCCCGAGCAGTACACGGTCGTGGGGCACTACCTGCTCGCAGCGGTCGGGGAGGTTCTCGGCGACGCCGTCACCCCGGCGGTCGCCGATGCCTGGGGTGAGGTCTACTGGCTGTTCGCGACGCAGCTGATCGCCGAGGAGGCCCGGTTGTACGCCGGTGCCGGCGTCGACCCCAGAACCCCGACCCGGCCCTACCGGCTGGTGCGGCGCATCGAGGAGACCGAGGACGTGGTGTCCCTGGTGCTGGAGCCGTCTGACGGTGCACCGGTTCCGGAGATCGTGCCGGGCCAGTACGTCTCGCTGTTCGTCGACCTGCCCGGTGGCGACCGCCAGCCCCGGCAGTACACCGTCTCCTCCACGGCCGTCGGTACCCGCCTGCAGGTCACGGTCCGCAAGGTCCGCGGGACGCACGGGGCACCCGACGGGCGGGTCTCGTCCTACCTGCACGACCAGGTCGAGGTCGGGGACCCGGTCGACGTCAGTGCTCCGGCGGGTGACCTGGTCGTGCCCTCCTCAGACTCGCCGCTGCTGCTAGCCACCGCCGGCGCGGGCATCACCACCGTGCTCCCGATCGTGGAGCACATCGCGCGCACCCAACCCCAGCGGCCGGTCATCGTGGCCCACGCCGACCGCACGGCCAAGGACCACGCCCTTCGCGAGACGGTGCTGCACGCTGGCCGTCAGATCGACGACTTCACGTCCTACACCTGGTACGAGAGCGTGGACAGCAACGACCACCGCTCGCGGACGGGCCTGATGGACCTCAGCGACGTGGCCCTCCCGGAGGGTGCCTACGCCTTCACCTGTGGCCCGCTCCCCTTCATGCGCCAGGTGCGCAGCGCGCTGCTGGCCCGAGGTGTGCCGGCCGACCACATCCGATACGAGGTCTTCGGTCCCGACCTGTGGGCCGTGCCGCCCGCTACCGGCGTCTGACGCGGTCCCGTCACGTGTGGGGTGCGCACCTGCTCGGCGCTGGAGCCGTGCAGAGCCCAACCTCGGGGCGCTAGCGTGGGAGGTGCCCGGCTCTGACTCGAGGAGGTTGTCGTGTCCGGATCATCGCTGCCGTCGGGGCTCGTCTCCCGGCTGACGGCCGTCAGCCCCGGCCAGCCCTGCGGTCAGCAGGAGATCCTCGATGAGCTGCGCCGGGCGATCCTCGCTGGCGAAGCCGCGCCAGGCACCCCCATCCCGCTCGACGCGGTCGCCCAGTTCTTCGCCGTCAGTGTCATCCCCGTGCGGGAGTCACTAAAGACCCTGATCGGTGAGGGTCTGGTCGACCATGTGCCGCGGGGCGGTTATCGCGTCGCGCAGCTCACTCGAGACGAGCTGCGCGAGTTCTACGTGATTCGCGAGGTCCTCGAGGCTGCGGGCCTCCGAGCCGCGGTCGCCAGGGCAAACCCCACCGACGACGCAGCCGCCGTGGAGATCCACGAGACGCTGGCCGCCGCGCTCGCCGCCGAGGACTACCGGGCCTATCACCGTGACAGCCGACGGTTCCATCTGGCTCTCCTCAAGCCGTCGGGTATGCATCGCCTTCTGCACATGTTCGAGCTGGCCTGGAATGTCACCGACCCTGCACAACCGATGGCCGCGGTGTCCGCCGCCGACAGGGAGCGCATGTACGCGGACCACTGCGCCATGCTGGCGGCCTTCCTCGCGCGCGACGCAGACGAGCTGGTGCGACGCTCACGCAAGCACTACAAACGGCTCGAGCGAGCCGTCGGCGAGGTATGAAGCCAGCCCAGACCTGAGCCCTTCCATCCATATATCTCGGATATATGAATGCAGGCCTACTTTCTCGTACCCGTGCGGGACTAGCGTCGGCTCCATCGGGATGACCCCCGGTCTAACCCGATCGACGAAAGTGTGTCCTCCGTGAGAAACGTCTTCGACGCCGACTCTCCCGCGTTCGACTGCCCACCCGTCGGCGAGGCTCGGTGCCAGAGCGACGAGCAGGTGGTGGCCCGATGATCCGCATCCGGGTGATCAACCCCAACACGACCTCGTCGATGACCACGCTGATCGGTGAGAGCGCCCGAGCCGTTGTCGGGACCGACGTGCTCGTCGAAGCGGTCTCCCCCACGATGGGCCCGGCCTCGGTCGAGAGCCACTACGACGAAGCCCTGGCCGTGCCCGGTGTCCTCGCCGAGGTCGCCAGGGGTGAGGCGGAAGGCGTCGACGGCTATGTGATCGCGTGCTTCGGTGACCCGGGTCTCGAGGCGGCTCGCGAGCTCGCCCGCGGCCCGGTGGTCGGCATCGCCGAGGCAGCGATGCGCACGGCGACCTACCTCGGACGCTCCTTCAGCGTGGTCACCACGCTCGGGCGCACACGCGGCCGGGCGTGGGACCTGGCCGTGAGGTACGGCGTCTCCACCGCGTGCCGCGGCGTGCACGCCTGCGAGATCCCGGTGATCGAGCTCGACACGTCAGCCGGAGCGCGCGAGCGCATCACGAGGGCGTGTCGTGAGGCGTTGGCGCGCGACGGCTCCGACGTGGTCGTCCTGGGCTGCGCCGGTATGACTGACCTGTGCGCGCACATCTCGGAGGCGATCGGGGCCCCGGTGGTCGACGGTGTGGCCGCGGCGACGGTCACCGTCCACGGTCTCGTCACCCTGGGCCTGCGCACCAGCACCGTCGAGGAGTTCGCCGGTCCACCACCCAAGACCTACGAGGGGTTGCTGGCCGGCTTCGGAGTCGGGGACGCGGTCCGCCGCGCTCCTGCGGCTGCTGAGCCGAGCCGGCTGGCCTTCGCCGAGAGGACAGAGCAATGACACGCCCCACCCCAGGTCATGCCATCACCATGCGGGTCTCAGCCCCCGTCGGGTTCACCGCGACCTCCGAGCTGGCGGCGGCCGCGGCGGCCGCCGGTGCGGAGATCACCGCGCTCGACGTCATCGAGTCGACCCACCAGAGCGTCACCGTCGACATCACCTGCAACACCGCCGGGGACGAGCACGCCAGGCAGGTTGCCGAGGCCGTCGACGCGATCCCGGGGGTCAGCGTCGGCAAGGTCAGCGACCGCACCTTCCTGATGCACCTCGGTGGCAAGCTGTCGGTCGAGCCCAAGGTCGAGCTCCGCACTCGCGACGACCTGTCCCGCGCCTACACCCCGGGTGTGGCCCGGGTGTGTCTGGCCATCGCCGCCAACCCCGACGACGCCCGGCGGCTCACGATCAAGCGCAACACGGTCGCCGTCGTCACCGACGGGACGGCCGTGCTGGGCCTCGGTGACATCGGGCCTGCCGCCGCGCTCCCGGTCATGGAGGGGAAGGCCGCCCTGTTCAAGCGGTTCGCCGGCGTCGATGCGTGGCCGGTCTGCCTGGACACGAAGGACACCGAGGAGATCATCGCCGTCGTCAAGGCGATCGCCCCGGTCTACGGCGGCATCAACCTCGAGGACATCGCGGCCCCGCGCTGCTTCGAGATCGAGCGCCGACTACGGGCGGAGCTCGACATCCCCGTCTTCCACGACGACCAGCACGGCACCGCGATCGTCGTGCTGGCGGCCCTCATCAACGCCCTGCGGGTGGTCGACAAGACGATCGAGCAGGCACGGGTCGTGGTGAGCGGCGCCGGCGCGGCAGGCCACGCGATCGTCCAGCTGCTGCACGCCCAGGGAGCCGGTCACATCGTTGCCTGCGACCGCTCCGGCGCGATCCACCGCGGCGACCCCTATGCCGACGAGCACCGCCAGTGGATCGCCGACAACACCAACCCCGACAACGTCTCGGGAACTCTGCACGAGACGATGGTGGGCGCCGATGTCTTCATCGGGGTGTCCGCACCCAACCTCATCGCGAGCGAGCACGTGGCGAGCATGGCCGACGGTGCCATCGTCCTGGCCCTGGCCAACCCCGACCCCGAGATCCACCCGCTCGACGCCGCCCAGCACGCCACCGTCGTGGCCACCGGACGCAGCGACTTCCCCAACCAGATCAACAACGTGCTGGCCTTCCCCGGGCTTTTCCGCGGCCTGCTCGACGCCGGTGCGCGAGACATCACCACGGCGATGCTGGTGGCCGCGGCTCAGGCGATCGCCGACTGCGTCACCCCGGCAGAGCTCAACGCCAGCTACATCGTGCCCAGCGTCTTCGACCCACGCGTCGCGCTGGCCGTGGCCGAGGCTGTCGTCGCCACGGCGGCCACCTCTGCGCCCGACGACGGCCCCGAGGACCGTGATGACTCCTGACCGCGCCGGGCCGTCCCCCGCGCTCGCCGATGGTGTCCTCGACGACATCGACCGGGCCCTCGCTGCCACCGACACCTTCCTGGCGGATAGCTATCCGGGGGAGGACGGTCGTCGTCAGCCCGTCCACACCGTCTACGTACCCGCGGACCAGTACGATCCGGACCTTCCCGCCCGGTGGGGGCGCAGCGCTCTCGACCTCGTCGAGGAGCACGGGGGCATGGCTGCCGTCTGTGCCGAGCTGGGGATGACCGACGACCTCGCCGCCCAGGTGGCTGACCGGGTCGTCGCCAAGCTGACGTCGAGCCCGATCGAGGATCTGCGGCTCGACTTCGAGGACGGTTACGGCGATCGGGGTCAGGAGACCGAGGACGCTGACAGCGTGGCTGCGGCCGCCGCCGTCTCCGCCGCCGTCTCCGCCGGTGTCGCGCCCGCGTTCATCGGCATCCGCTTCAAGTGCTTCGAGGCGCCGACGCGCCGCCGCGGAATCCGGACCCTCGACCTGTTCGTCGGCGGTCTGCTCGAGCGGCTGGGCGAGCTGCCACCCGGGCTCGTACTCACCTTCCCCAAGGTGAGCACGGTCAGCCAGGTGGAGGCCATGGTGGCGACCTGCCGGGCACTGGAGTCGACACACGGTCTGGCCGACCGCACGCTCGGCTTCGAGATCCAGGTCGAGACCCCCCAGCTCATCCTCGGGGCAGACGGGACGGCCCCGCTCGCTGCCGCCATCCACGCCGGTGACCACCGGGTGACCTCGCTGCACTACGGGACCTACGACTACAGCGCCTCGCTGCAGATCTCGGCCGAGTACCAGTCGGCCGACCACCCGGTCGCCGACCACGCCAAGCAGGTCATGCAGCTGGCCGCAGCCGGCACCGGAGTCCACCTCTGCGACGGGTCGACCAACATCCTGCCGATCGGTGGGCCGCACGAGGTCCGCGCCGCCTGGAAGACGCACCACGACCTCGTCGGGCGGGCCTTGCGCCGGGGGTTCTACCAGGGCTGGGACCTGCACCCCGGGCAGCTGCCGACCCGCTATGTCGCGACCTTCGCCTTCTATCGGAAGGGTCTCCCGAAGGCCGCTCGCCGCCTTGCCGACTACCTCGGCAACAGTGCGTCGGGGGTGCTCGACGAGCCTGCCACTGCGCGAGCTCTCGCCCGATACCTCCATCGAGGTCATGCCTGCGGCGCGGTCGACGAGTCGGAGCTGATCGACCTGGTCGGCCTCACCGGTGGCCAGCTCGACCTGCTGTCCCGCCCCCGGTCAGACACCGAGTCCACGCGGCGCCGGTCCTGACCTCGGCGCCACCCCCCGTCTGCCAGAGGCGCGACCTGAAGCGCATCCCTTTGAGAAGGAGCACCACGTGACCACCCCCAGCTACTACGCCCCCGCCGGAGGGCTGCCGCCGCAGACCCAGCTGACGACCGACCGAGCCATCTTCACCGAGGCCTACGCCGTCCTGCCGCGAGGCACCATGACCGACATCGTGACCAGCCTGCTGCCGTTCTGGGAAGGGACCCGGCTGTGGGTGATCGCCCGGCCGCTGTCCGGCTTCGCCGAGACCTTCTCCCAGTACATCGTCGAGGTCTCCCCGGGCGGGGGCAGCGACCAACCCGAGCTCGACCCCGGCGCCGAGGGTGTGCTGTTCGTCGTGGCCGGCACCCTGACCCTCACGCTGGACGACGAGACCCACCAGCTGGACGCCGGAGGCTACGCCTTCCTCCCCCCCGGCCAGGTGTGGACCCTGCACAACCCGAGCCAGGAGTCGGCGTCCTTCCACTGGATCAGGAAGGCCTACCAACGCGTCCCCGGCATCGAGGTGCCTGCGGCGTTCGTCACCAGCGACGCAGAGGTCCCCGGTGGTGAGATGCCGGGCACCAACGGGGTCTGGACCACGCAGCGTTTCGCCGACCCCACCGACGTGCGCCACGACATGCACGTCAACATCGTCACCTTCGAGCCGGGCGGGGTCATCCCGTTTCCCGAGACGCACGTGATGGAGCACGGGCTCTACGTCCTGGAGGGCAAGGCCGTCTACCTGCTCAACAACGACTGGGTCGAGGTCCAGGAGGGTGACTTCATGTGGCTGCGGGCCTTCTGCCCCCAGGCCTGCTACGCGGGAGGCCCCGGTCGGTTCCGTTACCTCCTCTACAAGGACGTCAACCGGCACGCCACCCTCAGCCGCCAGTTCACCTGAGGCACAACGTGGCTCGCGACGGATCGCGAGCCTGCCCACCCGAGACACGACCAGCTGCTTCTCACCGAGAGAAGCCCAACCCCGGAGGTACCCATGACAACGACGTCACACCCCCCGACGATGGCCACCCATCCCGTCGATGAGCGGCTGCCGTTCCCGCAGATGATCGTCTACGGCCTACAGCACGTCCTGAGCATGTATGCCGGTGTCGTCGCCGTGCCACTCATCGTCGGCAGCGCCCTCAAGCTGAGCGGCGGCCAGATCACCTACATCGTGTCGGCCGGCCTGTTCATGTCGGGCGTCGCCACGCTGCTGCAGACGCTGGGCTTCTGGAAGTTCGGCGCGCGGCAGCCGCTCGTGCAGGGCACCTCCTTCGCCGCGGTCTCCACGATCCTAGCCGTGGGCACCGCATCAGGCGGGACCGACGGCCTGAGGGCCGTCTTCGGCGCCTTGCTCGTGGCCGGCCTCTTCGGCCTGCTCATCGCCCCCGTCTTCACGCGGCTGCTGCACTTCTTCCCCGAGGTCGTCACCGGTTCGGTCATCACCATCATCGGCGTCTCGCTGCTCCCGGTGGCGATCAACTGGAGCGCCGGCGGGGTGGGGTCCAAGACGTTCGGCGACCCGAAGAACATCCTGCTCGCGGTGCTGACCATGATCATCATCGTCCTCATCTACCGGTTCATGCCGCCCTTCTTCTCCCGCATCGCGATCCTTCTCGGACTGGTTATCGGCACCGTGATCGCGATCCCCTTCGGCATCACCCAGTTCAGCGCCATCAAGGACGCCGGCTTCTTCCAGGTCCCCGCACCGTTCCACTTCGGCCTTCCCACGTTCGCCGTCGGCGCGATCATCTCGATGGTCGTGGTCATGCTCGTCATCATGACCGAGACGACCGCCGACATCCTCGCCGTCGGTGAGATCATCGACCGGCCGGCCGATCGCGAGACGGTCACGAACGGCCTGCGCGCCGACATGGTCTCCACCTCGATCGCCAGTGTCTTCAACGGGTTCTCGATCAGCGCCTTCGCCCAGAACGTGGGCCTCGTCGCCATCACCGGCATCAAGAGCCGCTTCGTCGTCGCCGTCAGCGGGGCGATCCTGGTATTCCTTGGCGTCTTCCCGGTCCTCGGCGCGATCGTGGCCGTCGTGCCACTGCCCGTGCTCGGGGGCGCCGGCCTCGCGCTCTTCGGGACGGTCGCCGCCAGCGGCATCCGCACGCTGAGCAAGGTCGACTTCGCCGGGAACTCCAACCTCGTCATCGTCGCCTTCGCGCTCGGCTTCGGCATCATCCCGATCTCCGTGCCGAGCTTCTACGACAAGTTCCCCAGCTGGTTCCAGGTCATCTTCGACTCCGGCATCACCTCCACAGCCATCGTGGCCGTCCTGCTCAACGTCGTCTTCAACATCCTCGGTCGACCCTCGACGACGGAGGGGCCGATCTTCTCCGAGGGCCCGCCTCCCGGGGCCATCTCGGATCGGGACGAGGCGCGTCTGAACCCGACCGGCCAGCACCTCGACGAGGCAGGCGGCTCGGTCGACAGGACTCGCAGTGTGTGACGACACAGCGACGGTGGGGCGGGTCGCTGCCCCCGCCGTCAGCCTGGCCAGCTTCAACGCATGGGACCGTCACGCGGCAGCTGCCTTCGTGCGTCCGTGCCTGGACGTGGACCGGTGGGTGGACTCGGTGGTGGACGGTCGGCCGTTCGCCGAGGTCGCCGCGTTGGCGCAGGTCGCCACGCAGGCCGCGACCGACCTCTCGAGCGCCGAGATCGAGGCCGCACTGGCTCACCATCCACGGATCGGGGAGTCGGCCTCGGGAGCCTCCCGCGAGGCCACGCTCTCCAAGGGTGAGCAGTCCGGTCTTCATGCCGACGACGAGCTCGGCCGCCAGCTTCAGCAGGGCAACACCGACTACGAGCGCCGCTTCGGCCGCGTGTTCCTCATCCGGGCGGCCGGGCGCTCGGCGTCCGAGATCATGGCGACGCTCGAGCGCCGTCTGGGCAACGACGACGAGACCGAGGAGCGGATAGTGGGCCAGCAGCTCGGTGAGATCGCGGTTCTCCGGCTGCGGGCCCTGGTGACGCCATGAGCTTCCTCTCCGCCCACGTCCTGGACGCCAGCACGGGCACACCGGCCGCGGGGGTCGAGGTCCGACTGTCGGACGAGGACGGCACGCCCCTCGCTGCAGCGACGACCGACGCCGGCGGGCGAGTCGCCGAGCTGGGACCGGACACGCTCGTGCCCGGCGACTACCGGGTGGCGTTCTCCGTCGGCGCCTACTTCGGACGACAGGGCCAGGACTGCTTCTACCCGGTCGTCGAGGTCCACTTCACGGTAAGAGCCACCGAGGCGCACTACCACATACCGCTCCTGGCCAGCCCGTTCGCCTATACGACGTATCGCGGCAGCTGACCCGGCTCCGCCCACCCCCCACCGTCACCTTCCTCCACCCGCCTTCACGCATCGACGCAGAATCCAGGCACCACGACCGAAGGAGTCCGACATGGCTGAGGTCATCCTCACCGCCAACCAGTACGGCAAGGCAGAGAACAGGCTCGTCCGCGTCACCCGCGACACCGACCGTCACGAGGTCATCGACCTCAACGTGACCTCCGAGCTGCGCGGCGACTTCCTCGCCGCCCACACCGAGGGAGACAACGCCCACGTCGTCGCCACGGACACCCAGAAGAACACCATCTTCGCCTTCGCCCGCGATGGGGTCGCCTCGCCGGAGCAGCTGCTGGAGCGGCTCGCCGAGCACTTCACCACGCAGTTCGACTGGGTGACGGGTGGCCGGTGGGCCGCCCAGGAGTTCGGCTGGTCGCGGATCGACGACCACGACCATGCCTTCTTCCGCAACACGCCGGAGACCCGTTCAGCGGTGCTGGTGCGCGACGGGGACACCAACACGGTGATCAGCGGGTTCTCCGGGCTGACCGTGATGAAGACGACGGAGTCCGGCTTCGTCGGCTATCCCAAGGACCAGTACACGACGCTCCCGGAGACCGACGACCGGATCCTCGCCACCGACGTGACGACCCGCTGGCGCTACAACACCGCCGACGTCGACTACAACGCCGTCTACGCCAGCGTGCGAGCGACGATGCTCGAGGCCTTCGGCCAGGAGTACTCCAAGGCGCTGCAGCACACCCTCTACCAGATGGGGGAGGCCGTCATCGACAAGCACGACTGCATCGACGAGGTGAAGTTCTCCTGCCCCAACAAGCACCACTTCCTCTCCGACCTGTCGTTCTGCGGTCTCGACAACCCCGGTCTGGTGTTCTACGCAGCGGACCGGCCGTACGGCCTGATCGAAGCCACCTTCGCCCGGAAGGGCAGCGCCTCCGCCGACGCGGCATGGGTGGGCATCGCGGGGTTCTGCTGAGCGCAGTCACACCGACTGCCAACCCCACCCCACCCGCCGACCGTACGTCCAGCGAAGGAGCACCGACGATGACCAGCCTCCAGACAGGAGCCTCGACCGACCAGGTCGACCAGGAGGAGATGTCCGAGTGGTCGGAGTCCTTCAGCCAGCTCCTGGCGAGCAACGGACCTTCTCGAGCTGCTGAGGTGCTCCGCATGCTCGGTGAGCAGGCGGCCGCTTCCGGCCTGCCGAGCACCGGGAGCGTCACGACCGACTACGTCAACACCATCGCCGTGGCGCAGGAGCCGGCCTTCCCCGGCGACGAGGGCGTCGAGCGGTCCTACCGCCGGCTCCTGCGCTGGAACGCTGCCGTCCTCGTGCACCGGGCGCAGCGGCCGGACATCGGCGTCGGGGGGCACATCTCCACCTACGCCGGCGCCTCGACGCTCTACGAGGTGGGTCTGAACCACTTCTTCCGCGGCGCCGGCCACCCCGGCGGCGGCGACCAGGTCTTCTTCCAGGGGCATGCCTCGCCGGGGATGTACGCCCGAGCCTTCCTCGAGGGCCGTCTCGGCGAGGTCGACCTCGACGGCTTCCGGCAGGAGAAGTCGGCCGCGCCGCACGGGCTGTCCTCCTACCCGCACCCGCGACTGATGCCCGGGTTCTGGCAGTTCCCGACCGTCTCCATGGGTATCGGGCCGATGAATGCGATCTACCAGGCCCAGTCCAACCGCTACCTGCTCAACCGGGGGATCAAGGACACGAGTGACCAGCACGTCTGGGCGTTTCTCGGCGACGGCGAGATGGACGAGCCGGAGTCGCGCGGCTTCCTTCAGCTGGCGGCGAACGAGGGGCTCGACAACCTCACCTTCGTCATCAACTGCAACCTGCAGCGGCTCGACGGGCCCGTGCGGGGCAACGGCAAGATCGTCCAGGAGCTGGAAGGGTTCTTCCGCGGCGCAGGCTGGAACGTCGTCAAGGTGCTCTGGGGTCGCGAGTGGGACCCACTGCTCGCTCGAGACACCGAGGGTGAGCTGGTGCGGGTGATGAACGAGACCCTGGACGGGGACTACCAGACCTACAAGGGCGAGTCCGGCAGCTATATCCGCGAGCACTTCTTCGGCAGGTCCCCGGCGGCCAAGGCCTTGGTCGCTGACCTCACCGATGACCAGATCTGGGGTCTGAAGCGGGGCGGCCACGACTACAAGAAGGTGTATGCCGCGTACCACGCGGCGACCCTGGGCAACAGCTCCGGACGGCCCACCGTCGTCCTGGCCAAGACCGTCAAGGGCTACGGCCTCGGCGCCAGCTTCGAGGCGCGCAACGCCACCCACCAGATGAAGAAGCTGACGACGGCCGACTTCAAGGCGTTCCGCGACCTGCTCGAGATCCCGGTCACCGACCGGCAGATCGACGAGGACCCCTACCGGGTTCCGTACCACCACCCCGGCTCGCAGTCCACCGAGATCCAGTACCTGCTCGCGCGGCGGCGGGAGCTCGGCGGCTTCCTGCCCGAGCGACGCAACGCGCCTCGGGCGCTGACCCTGCCCGACGCCAAGACCTACGACGTGGCCCGTCGGGGCTCGGGGAAGCAGCAGGCGGCGACCACGATGGCCTTCGTCCGACTGCTCCGCGAGCTGCTGCGGGACAAGGGGATCGGTCAGCGCATCGTGCCGATCATCCCCGACGAGGCGCGGACCTTTGGGATGGACTCGTTCTTTCCCACGGCGAAGATCTACAACCCCAACGGCCAGAACTACACCTCGGTCGACCGGACGCTGCTCCTGGCCTACAAGGAGTCGGAACAAGGACAGATCCTGCACACCGGCATCAACGAGGCCGGCTCGGTGGCGGCGTTCACGGCAGCTGGCACGGCGTACGCCACCCACGGCGAGCCCCTCATCCCGGTGTACGTCTTCTACTCGATGTTCGGCTACCAGCGCACCGGGGACGCCATGTGGGCCGCCATGGACCAGATGGCCCGTGGCTTCATCATCGGTGCCACCGCCGGGCGAACCACGCTCACCGGCGAGGGGCTGCAGCACGCGGACGGCCACTCGCCGGTGCTCGCCGCAACCAACCCGGCGACCAAGGTCTACGACCCCGCCTACGGCTACGAGATCGCGCACATCGTGCGCGCCGGGCTCGAGCAGATGTACGGACCGGGCTCGACCGATCCCAACGTCATGTACTACCTCACGCTCTACAACGAGCCGATGCGGCAGCCCGCCGAGCCGCAGGACGTGGACGTCGACGGCATCCTGCGCGGCCTGCACCGCGTGGCCACGGGGTCGGGCAACGGCCCCCGATGCCACCTCATGGGGTCGGGAGTCGCGGTGCCCTGGGTCCTCGAAGCCGCGCGGCTGCTGGAGCGGGACTGGGGCGTCTCGGCCGACGTGTGGTCCGTGACGTCGTGGACCGAGCTACGACGGGACGGCCTGGCCGCCGAGGAGGAGGCCTTCCTCCATCCCGAGCAGGAAGCACGTGTGCCCTACGTCGCCGCGAAGCTGGCCGACGCCCCCTGGCCGGTGATCGCCTCGACGGACTTCGTCTCGGAGGTCCCCGACCAGATCCGCCAGTTCCTGCCCCACCGGTTCGCCACGCTGGGAGCCGACGGACACGGGTTCTCCGACACCCGGGCCGCGGCCCGGCGGTTCTTCCACATCGATGTCGAGTCGATCGTCGTCCGAGCCCTCCAGGTGCTCGCCGAGGAGGGTGCGGTCGACGCCGAGACGGCCCTGCGGGCCTCGACGACCTACCAGCTGCTCGATGTGCGGGCCGGAACCACGGGCACGGCCGGCGGCGACTCCTGACCCGCGGCGCGTCGAGCACCCCGCTCTCGTTCACGAACCATCACCCCTTGTGAGAGGACCCCGATGACTGACCACGGACTTGGCTACCTGGCCAACTGCTCCATGCTGTTCACCGAGCTGCCACTGCTGCAGCGGCCCGCGGCCGCGAAGACGGCTGGATTCGACGCCATCGAGTTCTGGTGGCCCTGGCCAGACCAGCCCGTCCCTTCTGACCCGACGGTCGACGCCTTCGTCACCGCCGTGGGGGACAGTGGCGTTCAGCTCGTCGGGCTGAACTTCTTCGCTGGAGACCTGGCCGGTCCCGACTGCGGCGTCCTGTCGATCCCTGCGCGTTCGCGCCAGTTCCTTGACAACATCGACGTCACCGTCGGCATCGGCGAACGTCTCGGGAGCAGCGCCTTCAACGCCCTGTACGGCAACCGGGTCGACGAGAGCACACCGCACGCTCAGGACGCGTTGGCCCGAGAGAACCTCGCGCTCGCGGCTGCGGCTGCAGCCCGGGTCGGGGCGACGGTGCTCGTCGAGCCGGTGAGCGGCCCCAAGCCCTATCCGCTCCGGACCGCTGCCGACGCGGTCACCGTCGTGGACGCGGTGCGTGGCGACGGTCACGCCAACGTGGGCTTCCTCCTCGACCTCTTCCACCTGGCCAACAACGGTGACGACCCGGCCGAGGCGATCAGGACACACGCTGATCGCATCGAGCACGTCCAGGTCGCCGACTGGCCCGGGCGTGGAGAGCCTGGCTCCGGGGGCCTCGACCTCGACGGGCTGCTCCAGGCCGTCAGCGACACCGGATACGCCGGGTGGGTCGGTCTCGAGTACAAGCCGACCACCACGACCGACGAGAGTCTCGCCTGGCTCCCGCGCGGTCGCCGCGGCCGTCGCACCCCCTCGTCGACCTGAGCTCACACGCCATCGGGCGCGATGACCTCGAACCGCACCAGACCCGACCCCTCAAGGAGAACAACGATGAGCACGATCGCCTTCATCGGCCTCGGCATCATGGGCAGCCCGATGTCAGTCCACCTGCAGAACGCCGGACACGACGTCATCGGCTACAACCCCACCCCCGAGCGCGCCCAGCCACTCGTGGATGCCGGCGGCAGGTCTGCCGGCTCGACGGCCGAGGCCGTGCGTACCGCCGACCTGGTCGCCATCATGGTGCCGGACAGCCCGAACGTCCAGGAGGTGCTGCTGTCCGAGGGCGGAGTCCTCGCCAACGCCACCCCGGGGACGCTGATCATCGACTTCTCCAGCATTCGCCCAGATGTCACCGTCGAGCTGGCCAAGACGGTCAAGGACAGGGGCTTCCGGCTCCTCGACGCCCCGGTCTCCGGTGGAGAGGCCGGCGCCAGGAACGCTGCCCTGTCGATCATGGTCGGCGGGGACGCTGATGACTTCGCATCGGCGAAGCCGGTCTTCGACGTCGTCGGCAAGACCGTCGTCCACGTCGGGGGCAACGGAGCGGGCCAGACGGTCAAGGCGGCCAACCAGCTCATCGTGGCGGCCAACATCCAGGCTCTGGCTGAGGCAGTTGCCTTCCTCACGGCCTACGGCGTCGACCTCGAGGCGGCTCTCGACGTGCTCGGTGGGGGTTTGGCCGGGTCGAAGGTCCTGGAGCAGAAGCGCAGCAACATGACCGCCCACGACTTCACCCCGGGCTTCCGGATCGCCCTGCACCACAAGGACATGGGCATTGTCACGTCGGCAGCTCGCCAGGCCGGCGTCGTCGCCCCGCTCGGCTCGCTCGTCGCCGAGCTCATGGCGTCTGCCGTGGCCAACGGCGACGGGCAGCTCGACCACTCAGGGCTGCTGAGGGGCGTGGAGCGGCTGTCCGGCACGCTCGCCCCCCCGACTCACTAGCCCTCCCGCGTCACCCACACCAACCAGCAAGGAACACTGACATGGCACGAATGACTGCCGCCCAGGCGGCCGTGGAGATCCTCAAGAAGGAGGGCGTCACCCATATCTTCGGCCTCCCCGGCGCCGCCATCAACCCGTTCTACAAGGCGATGGAGACCAACGGTGGGCTGCACCACACCCTCGCTCGCCACGTGGAGGGTGCCTCTCACATGGCCGAGGGCTACACCCGGGCCAAGGCGGGCAACATCGGCGTCTGCGTCGGCACCAGTGGCCCCGCCGGCACCGACATGATCACCGGGCTGTACTCCGCCAGCGCCGACTCGATCCCGATCCTGTGCATCACCGGCCAGGCGCCCGTCGCCAAGCTGCACAAGGAGGACTTCCAGGCCGTCGACATCGCCTCCATCGCCAAGCCGCTGACCAAGATGGCCGTCACGGTCATGGAGCCGGGACAGATCATCGGCACCTTCCAGCAGGCCTTCCACCTCATGCGCTCAGGCCGTCCCGGGCCGGTGCTCATCGACCTGCCCATCGACGTGCAGATGACCGAGATCGAGTTCGACGTCGAGACCTACGAGCCGCTGCCCGTCTACAAGCCCGCGGCAAGTCGCGCCCAGATCGACAGGGCGCTCGACCTGCTGGCCACCGCTGAGCGCCCGCTCATCGTCGCCGGTGGCGGGATCATCAACGCTGACGCTGCCTCACTTCTCACGCAGTTCGCCGAGCTGACCGGCGTGCCCGTGATCCCCACGCTGATGGGCTGGGGCACGATTCCCGACGACCATGCGCTCAACGCCGGCATGGTGGGGCTCCAGACGAGCCACCGGTACGGCAACGCGACCATGCTCGCGTCCGACTTCGTGCTCGGCATCGGCAACCGCTGGGCCAACCGGCACACCGGCGACGTGGAGACCTACACCGCGGGCCGCACCTTCGTCCACGTCGACATCGAGCCGACCCAGATCGGGCGCGTCTTCGCCCCGGACTACGGCATCGTCTCCGACGCCCACGCCGCGCTCGCCCTCTTCGTCGAGGCGGCGCGCGAACGCGCGGCGACCAGTGCGCTCCCCGACCGCAGCGCCTGGGCGCAGGAGTGTCACGAGCGCAAGGCGTCGATGTGGCGCAAGACGAACTTCGACGTTACCCCCATCAAGCCCCAGCGGGTCTACCAGGAGATGAACAAGGCCTTCGGCCGAGACGTCCGCTACGTCTCGACCATCGGTCTCTCCCAGATCCAGGCTGCCCAGCTGCTGCACGTCTACGAGGACCGGCACTGGATCAACGCGGGCCAGGCCGGGCCCCTCGGCTGGACGGTGCCCGCCGCCATCGGCGTGGCGACGGCGGCTCCTGACGACACCGTCGTGGCCATCTCCGGTGACTACGACTTCCAGTTCATGATGGAAGAGCTCGCCGTCGGTGCCCAGTTCAAGGTGCCGTACATCCACGTGCTGGTGAACAACGCCTACCTCGGCCTGATCCGTCAGAGCCAGCGTGGCTTCGACATGGACTACTGCGTCCAGCTCGCGTTCGACAACATCAACTCTCCGGAGGTCCACGGCTACGGCGTCGATCATGTCAAGGTCGCCGAAGGTCTGGGCTGCAAGGCGATTCGCGTCTCTGACCCCGAAGAGATCCTTCCGGCGCTCGAGCAGGCCAAGAAGCTGGTCGTGGAGCACCGGGTTCCCGTCATCGTCGAGATCATCCTCGAGCGGGTGACGAACGTGTCGATGGGTGTCTCCATCGCCGGCGTCACCGAGTTCGAGGAGCTCGCCGAGTCGGGCGAGGACGCACCCACCGCGATGTTCGTCAACCTGGACTGAGCGGACCTAGAGATGACCCGTGTCCTCCTCGCCCCAGACAAGTTCAAGGGCACCCTGACCGCCGCGCAGGTCTCAACCCACGTCGCGAACGGCCTGCGTAGCGTCCTGCCCGACCTCGAGGTCGTGGTCGTCCCGGTCGCCGACGGCGGCGACGGAACGCTCGCGGCCGCGGTGGGTGGCGGGTTCTCGCGGGTCGCGCTCACGGCGACCGGTCCGACGGGCGAGCCGGTGGAAACGGCCTACGCGATCCGCGGTCTCGAGGCGGTCGTCGAGCTGGCCGAGGTGAGCGGGCTCGCCCAGCTGCCCGGTCTGCGCCCGGCTCCCCTCACGGCGACGAGCAGGGGCACTGGCGAGCTCATCGCGGCCGCACTCGACGCCGGTGCGCGGCGAGTCGTCGTCGGCATCGGGGGCAGTGCGTGCACCGACGGTGGTGCCGGGCTGCTCGAGGCCCTGGGCGCGCGGATCCTCACCGCCACCGGCGACCCGGTGGCACCGGGGGGAGCAGGTCTGGCCCACGCCGCCCGTCTCGAGCTGTCCGCCCTGCACCGAGGGCTGGCGGACGCGGACATCGTCGTGGCGTGCGACGTGGACAACGCCCTGACCGGGCCCACCGGTGCAGCGGTCGTCTACGGCCCCCAGAAGGGGGCCTCGGTCGAGGACGTCGCCGTCCTCGACTCCGCGCTCGCCCACTTCGCCGACCTCGTGGCCGACGCGACCGGCGCCGAGCGCCGCGACGACCCTGGTGCAGGTGCCGCCGGCGGTGTCGGCTTCGGCCTGGTCTCCGTGGCCGGAGCGACCATGAGGCCGGGTGCCGAGCTCGTCTTCGAGCTCATCGGGCTCGCCGACGCGATGGCCGACATCGACCTGGTGATCACGGGCGAGGGCTCGCTGGACGAGCAGACCCTGAGCGGTAAGGCGCCTGCCGCGGTCGCCGATCTCGCGCGACGTCGTGGCATCCGCACTGTGGCGGTGGCCGGACGGGTGCTGCTCACGCGAGAGCAGCTGCGGTCGGCCGGCATCGTCAGCAGCTACTCGCTGCTCGACGTCACCTCGTCCGCGCAGGAGGCGATGCGCAACCCTGGCCCGCCGTTGCAGGAGATCGGTGCCCGTATCGCCGTCGACCTCCTCGGGGGTGGCGCGACGACAGGCGCCGTACGACCGGCGGCCGATGACGATGCGGACCCAGCAAGGGTCCCCCCAACGCAAGAGGACGGACCCGCATGATCCCCGACGTCGTGTTCAGGGCGAGAAGGGCCGTCATCGGCGGCCGCGAGACGAGCGCTACCGTGACCGTCGTCGATGGCCGGATCATCGCCATCGAGCCGTACGACGTCCTGCTCCCGGCGGACGCTGCAGGCCGTCTGGTCGTCCTGGCCGACGAGGAGGTCCTCCTCCCGGGCCTGGTCGACGCCCACGTCCACGTCAACGAGCCGGGCCGCACCGCGTGGGAGGGCTTCGCGTCGGCGACGCGAGCTGCCGCCGCGGGCGGGGTCACGACGATCGTCGACATGCCGCTCAACAGCATCCCCCCGACCGTCTCCGTCGAGGCGCTGGAGACCAAGCGCGCCGTCGCCGCTGACCAGGCCTACGTCGACGTCGGCTTCTGGGGGGGCGCCGTCCCCGGCAACCTCCCCGACCTGCGCCCCCTGCACGACGCCGGTGTCTTCGGCTTCAAGTGCTTCCTGCTCCATTCAGGGGTCGACGAGTTCCCGCACCTGTCGACGCCGCAGCTGCACGAGGCCCTGAGCGAGGTCGCCACCTTCGACGGGCTCATGATCGTGCACGCCGAGGACCCGGGGGTGATCGCCGGCGCACCCGAACCTGACGGGACGGCGTACGGGGCCTTCCTGGACTCGCGACCTGCTGCGGCTGAGGAGCGGGCCGTCGCCACGGTCATCGACGCGACCCGTGCCACCGGCGCCCGCACCCACATCCTGCACCTGTCGGACGCCGACGCCCTCCCGCTTCTGGCGGCCGCCCAGTCAGAGGGACTGTCCATCTCGGTCGAGACCTGTCCGCACTACCTCACCCTCGAGGCCGAGCAGATCCCTGACGGGGCCACGCAGTTCAAGTGCTGCCCGCCGATCCGTGGGCATGTCAATCGCGACCGCCTCTGGGCCGGGCTCGAGGCGGGCACGATCCGCACCATCGTGTCGGACCATTCCCCGTGCACCGTCGAGCTCAAGGCGCTGGAGTCCGGCGACTTTGGCCTGGCCTGGGGTGGGATCGCCGGTCTCCAGCTGGGACTACCCGCCGTCTGGACCGAGGCGCGGGAGCGCGGCTACGGTCTCGTCGACGTCGTGCGCTGGATGGGTGAAGGTCCGGCCGACCAGCTCGGGCTCGCCGACCGAGGCAGGATCATCGTCGGCGGCACGGCCGACCTGGTCGTGTTCGCCCCGGAGGAGGACTTCGTCGTCGATCCTGGCCGCCTGCACCACAAGAACCCGGTGTCGGCGTACGCCGGTCGGAGGCTCGCGGGCGTGGTGCGTCAGACCTGGCTCCACGGCGAGCAGGTCGACCTCACTGCCGCGCCCAGGGGTGAGCTGGTGAGGAAGGGGTCGTCCAGACCACCCGCATCCTGACGGCCGGAGCCGCGTAGGTGGTTGTCGCGACGGCAACCCGGACCTCCTCGGGCGTCAGTCGCTCCCGTGACGCCTTTTCTCGATGCGGACCAGGAGCTCGCCCACCGAGCCCAGGAGCATGCCGAGACTCCCGATGACGAAGAGCCAGACCGCGGGTGTCTTCACGCTCGGCCAGAAGAACATCACACTGCCGATGACGAACAACGTGTTGCCCATCAGGCCGAGCCCCAGATGCACCCACGGAAAGTCTCGTAGGGCGCTACCAAGCCAGCGTCGTTGCCCGCTGCGGGCCGTGAGGTCTCGCGTCGAGGTCATCGGTTCTCCTCCTTCGTGGTCTGTCGACCAGCCCTGTCGCCTCAGCTGCGCCAGCCCAGCTGCCATGCCGCCTTCGCCGGGCTCTCACCCGCAGCCTCACCGAACGACGTCATCGCCCCGACCAGGGTGCGTCGACGGCTCGCGGGCATCCGCTCGAGCACGCGTGCGACGGACCTGCGGCGGTGATCGATCAGCTCGTCCACGAGCTCTTGTCCCTTCGGGGTGAGTACGAGGGTCAGGTTGCGACGGTCGACCTTCGACTCGGTGCGGGTGAGCAGCTCAGCGGCCACGAGGCGATCGCAGGACCGACTGGCGTTCGAGGCGTGCACACCCAGTGCTTCGGCGAGCGCGTTCAGGTTGAGCCCTCCACGGCCGGCGATCAGCATCAGGACCCGGAGCTGCGGCAGGGTGACGCGGTCTTCTGCCTCGGCAACCGCCTGGGCGGCGACCCCTACCAGCGCCTGCGCGGCAAACATCACCGCGTCAACCTGCTGGGTCGTCACCGGCGCCGGGGCCGCCCCACGATCTCTGTCGTCCATGGACCACAGTATGACGGGTATTTGCCGTAGCGCAAAGACCGGACTAGGATTGCGCTGCCGCAGTCAGAGTGCTGCGGCAGACAGAGTCTCCAGGGCAGCTTCGCCAGGGCATCGCCAACCCGGCCAACACCATGTGTCCGCCGCGACAGGAGCCGCCGAACGGCTCAGCGCGAGACCACGACAGGGCGACCGACCACCTGACGCAGGCCACCCACCACCGAGCACCAGCAGCCAACCCCGCCGGTTCGACGGAGAGAGGAGAAGATGGAGATCAGCTCAGGGGGTGTCGGAGCACGTACTGGAACGACTGCGGGACTGGGGCGTCGAGCACGTCTTCGCCCTTCCGTGCGACGGCACCAAGGGCACCCCGGCGGCCTGTGGCCGCGCCGACGACGACCCGGTGTTGGTGTCGTCGAGGCACGAGGGGATTGGATGCCCACCGACCTGGTCCTCGTCGTCCTCGGCGGGGTGCCTCTCAGGATCGAGGCGTCGAGCCCGTTCCCGATGGCGGTCGGCGCTGTCGTAGAGCTGTTCCGCGAGCTCGGCCAGCCGATGAGTCTCGACGACGTCGGCCCGCCCGACCCGGGCCGTCGCCTGTGCCACCGCCTGGGCGGCATCGCTGAGGTCGAGCACCGCCGTCTCGCGCTCGTACCTGGCTCGGCCGATCGGGTCCTGCTTCGGTTTTGAAGGCTGTGTGACCTGCGGCGAGTCGGCACTCGTGCCGTCGAAACACCCGTCAGAGCTGCCCATCGTCGACCTCCAGTCTCGTTGCCCAGAAACACTCCATACCCGACTCGTGGCCCATCACTCCCGTGAGTGGACAGAAGACCGCCCGACGGGACTATCCCCGAGGGCACGGTCACCGCCGTCGCATCTCCCCCCACCCCGGCCCAACCCCGGCCCAACCCCTAGGAGGACCACATGAACGCCAGTACGGATGTCATCGACTCGCTGCACGCGACCCTTGCCGAGAACGACGGGCTGGGCGAGCTGCTCGAACGCTCGTTGGTGCGGACGCGCGAGCGGGCCGAGTCCGACCTCGATCCGGACCTGCGTGACGCCCTCGACTGGCCGCGGGACCTGCAGGAGTACGAGCGGTACCTTCGCCGGTTCCTGTCCTGGATTCCCCAGGAGAGCGCGGCTGCCGCCTGGCGGAAGCAGTCTGGTGGTACCAGGTCCTCCCGGGAGATCAGCGACCGCCTGGCCCACTTCTTCTGGCTCATCGACCAGAAGGTCGGCGACGACGACACCGCGATCGGGGAGAGCTACCCCGCGTTCCGTCAGTGGTGCACGGCCTTCGCCCACCAGTGGGGCAGCTTCCTCGACACCCCGGAGTCGTTCAGCCCCGACATCCTCGAGTCGTTCCTGGCCGACGCTCCCGAGTACACCGTCGAGGAGTCGATGGTCGCCGGACGGCCCAATGCCCCGAGCGGCTGGCTGACCTTCAACCAGTTCTTCGCCCGCGAGCTCAACCCCGGGATGCGCCCGATCAACGAGCCGGCCAACAACCTCGTGGTGACCTCACCCGCCGACTGCAGCTTCCAGCACAGCTACGACATCGGCGATCACTCCCAGATCCCACCGACGCCCATCAAGGGCACCCACACCTACGGCAGCATGGACCAGCTACTGGTGGGCAGCCGCTTCGCCGACACCTTCGCCGGCGGCACGTTCGTGCACTTCATGCTGCCGCCCTGGGCCTACCACCGATTCCACCTGCCGGTCTCCGGCCGGGTCGAGGAGGCGTTCGTCATCCAGGGCACCGTGGTCATGCAGGTCGACCTCGTCGAGCACGAGCTGGTCTCCAGCGACGCCACCACCACCGGGTTCGAGTTCTCCCAGACCCGTGGGGTCCTCACCATCGACACCACGGGATCTTCGGGTGGCGACCTGGGGATCGTCGCGGTCGTCCCCGTGGGGATGGCCCACGTGGGGTCCGTGGTGCTCACCGCCGTCCCGGGCACCGACCTGGACAAGGGTGACGAGTTCGGCTACTTCCAGTTCGGTGGGTCCGACATCATCATCCTGTTCCAGGCCGGCGTGGTCATCGACGTCGACACCGACCCGAACCCTCGCCCGGTGGGGTCCACCGTCGCCCGCGCCCGACTCCTGGCCGACCGACCGACCGACTGACCGATGGAGAGGATGTGGCAGGCTGGGCGAATGGAGATCACCCATGTCGAGGACGACGCTCCCGTTCGCGAGGGGTCCGGCGAGCAGCGCGGTCAGCCTCGGGACCTGTGGTTGAACCTCTCGTCGCCCCTCACCGACGCCGCGCAGGTGCTGACCCTGACGGGAGAGCTCGACAGTGGTCACCTGATGCGGGCCGAGCTGACGCCGGCCAACGGCATCGGTCGCCTCGTCGTGGAGAAGGTCGCTCCCGACGACGACCAGCGGGTGCTGGCGCTGGTGCGGAAGGTCCTGGACGATCTCGACTAGGGCCGACCAGGGCCGCTCTCCACGCTCGCCGAGTCGTCTGGCGCCAACACGCAGGACGACGCGTGCGGGTGGGTCCCGCCCGGACACCCGCCCCACCCCGACCAGCCGCTTCGCCTGGGCAGGATGAAAGTGGCTGGGTCCGGGCATTCTGGTCAACTGTTCCGCACCGCGGCCGCCTTCGTCGGGACTAAGGTCCCTACGGTCCCGGCTGGGCCATGGCACCTTGGTGGCAAAGCGACGATCGGCCAGATGAGGGAGCAAGGGTGTCCACGACAGCGCATGGATCGGTGAGCAGCGAAGGAAAGGCCGGGCTGATGCTCGCCCTGGCGACCTTGGGGTTCGCTCTCAACTTCTGGGCATGGGCCCTGCTGTCACCACTGGCGGTCTCGTTCACCGCGGCCCTCCAGCTGACGTCGTTCCAGCAGTCGCTGCTGGTGGCCGTCCCGGTGGTGGTGGGCTCGTTGGGTCGCATTCCGGTCGGCGCGCTCACCGACCGCTTCGGCGGGCGGATCATGTTCCCGGTCGTCTCGCTGGTCACCGTCGTCCCGGTGCTCTATCTGGGTCTCCTCGGTCACTCGAGCCTGGCGGCGCTGCTGGTGGGCGGGTTCTTCCTGGGCGTCGCCGGAACCGCGTTCGCCGTCGGCGTGCCGTTCGTCGGCGCCTGGTTCCCGCCGGAACGGCGAGGCTTCGCCATCGGCGTGTTCGGTGCGGGCATGGGCGGCACAGCGATCAGTGCGCTGACCACGGTCAACCTGGTGAACGCGCATACGACGAGCACACCCTTCGTGATCACTGCAGTGGTGCTCGTGGCGTACGGCGTCCTCGCGGCCGTCGTCCTGCGCGACTCCCCGACTCGCACGATCCCCACGCAGTCGCTGGGTCAGCGGCTGCGGAGCGCGGCGGCGCTCCCGCTCACCTGGCAGGCCTCGGCGCTCTACACCGTCGCCTTCGGAGGCTATGTCGCCTTCAGCGTCTATCTCCCCACCTACCTGAAGAACGCCTACCTGCTCACACCCGCGGACGCCGCCAACCGCATGGCCGGCTTCGTCGTCGTCGCTGTCCTGATGCGGCCGGTCGGCGGCTGGCTCTCGGACCGGGTACGTCCTGCCTCCGTCCTGGCCGTGGCCTTCGCCGTCGTCGCGGTGGGCGCACTCGTCCAGTCGGCCACGCCCGCCCTCGTCCCCCTGGGCACGCTGGTGTTCCTGGCCATGGCGGGCGCCCTCGGTGCGGCTTCGGGCGCCACGTTCGCGCTGGTCGCGCAGCGGGCACCCGCCTCCCAGGTCGGCTCCGTCACCGGGATCGTGGGTGCCGCTGGTGGCCTGGGCGGTTTCGTGCCACCACTGGTGATGGGGTCGATCTTCGGTCGAGCCGGCGACTACCGGCCGGGTCTGCTGGCCCTGTCAGCGGTGGCTGTCGCCGTGCTGCTGCTCGCAGGCTCGATGCGTCGCACACTGACGCCCCGCCTGGTCTGACATGGCAACGACAGTGACGCCGATGGTCAGGCGCCGCGGGATGCGGCCCTGGTCGAGCACTACTGCGCCGATGGTTCCCCCGAGTCGAAGAGAGCCCCGCCCATGACACAGACACCGAAGAGGTCGCGCAGCACGCCTGGGCTGGACGACCCGTTGACCGAGGCGCTGGTGCGAAGTCGCCGGTTCTTCACCAGGGGCGTGGTGTCCGACGACCTGCGGACGCTGTCACAGGTTGGAGGCCGCGAGGCTGACGACTTCTACCGTGACCGCTGGAGCCACGACAAGGTCGTCCGCTCGACCCACGGGGTCAACTGCACCGGCTCGTGCTCGTGGAAGGTCTACGTCAAGGACGGGATCATCACGTGGGAGACCCAGCAGACCGACTACCCGTCGGTCGGCCCGGACTCCCCGGAGTACGAGCCACGCGGCTGCCCGAGGGGGGCGGCTTTCTCCTGGTACACCTACTCGCCGACCAGGGTCCGCTACCCCTACGTACGCGGGGTGCTTCTCCAGATGTTCCGGGAGGCCAAGGCCCAGCACGGCGGCGACCCGGTCCGGGCCTGGGAGCACATCGTCGAGAACCCCCAGCGGTCCAGGGCCTACAAGTCCGCCCGCGGCAAGGGGGGTCTGGTGCGCGCCACGTGGGAGGAGGCCAGCGAGATCGTCGCGGCGGCACACGTCCACACCATCAAGAAGTACGGGCCTGACCGGGTCGCCGGCTTCTCACCGATCCCGGCGATGTCGATGGTCTCCCACGCCTCGGGGGCCCGCTTCGTCAACCTCATCGGCGGATCGATGCTGAGCTTCTACGACTGGTACGCCGACCTGCCGGTCGCCTCGCCCCAGGTCTTCGGGGACCAGACCGACGTCCCCGAGTCCGGAGACTGGTGGAACGCCGGCTACCTGATCATGTGGGGATCCAACCTCCCGGTCACTCGCACGCCTGACGCGCACTGGATGACCGAGGCCCGCTACCGCGGGCAGAAGGTCATCGCGGTCGCCCCCGACTACGCCGACAACGTGAAGTTCGCCGACGAGTGGCTGCCCGCCAAGCCGGGCACGGATGCCGCGCTCGCGATGGCGATGGGACACGTCGTGCTCAAAGAGTTCTTCGTCGATCGTGAGACCCCGTACTTCACCCAGTACGTCAAGGCCTACACCGACCTGCCACACCTCGTGCGCCTGGTCGACGACGGCCACGGCGCTTACACCGCAGGCAAGTTCCTCACCGCCGCAGACCTCCCTGCCCACGCCGGTGAGGAGAACGCCGCCTTCAAGACCGTTCTCATCGACTCCCGGACGGACGAGCCGGTCGTCCCCAACGGAACCCTCGGTCACCGCTACGGCGAGGCGGGCGTCGGCAAGTGGAACCTCGAGCTCGGTGACGTCGATCCCGCGCTGTCCCTGCTCGACCTCGCGACGGAGTCGGTCATCGTCCGGATGCCGCGGTTCGACACCCCCGACGGCGCGGCAGCCGACCTGCCGCGCGGCGTACCCGTCCGACGCGTCGGGGGGCACCTCGTGACCACCGTCTTCGACCTGCTCATGGCGCAGTACGGCGTCGCCCGCTCGCACCTCGACCAACCACTGCCCGGTGTCTGGCCGACCGGCGCCAACAAGGGGTACGACGACGCCGAGTCGCCGTACACCCCGGCCTGGCAGGAGGCGATCACCGGCGTCCCGGCCTCGACCGCCGCGAGGATCGGGCGCGAGTTCGCCGCCAACGCCGAGGAGTCGAAAGGCCGCTCCATGATCGTCATGGGCGCGGGCACCAACCACTGGTTCCACTCGGACACGATCTACCGCGCGTTCCTGACCCTCACCAACCTCACCGGTTGCCAAGGAGTCAACGGTGGCGGGTGGGCGCACTACGTCGGTCAGGAGAAGGTCCGTCCGATCACGGGCTACACCCAGATCGCCAATGCCCTCGACTGGAACCGGCCGCCTCGCAACATGATCCAGACGGCGTTCTGGTATCTGCACACCGACCAGTTCCGCTACGACCACTTCGGTGCCGACACCCTCTCGGCGACGACGGGCAAGGGGCAGCTCGCGGGCAGGTCGACCGCCGACGTCATCGCCCAGAGCGCCCGGATGGGGTGGATGCCGTCGTACCCCACGTTCGACCGCAACCCGCTCGACCTCAGCGACGACGCCGCCGCCGCCGGCAAGCCGGTGGGGGAGTACGTGGTGGAGCAGCTCAAGTCCGGCGACCTCGAGTTCGCGGGCGAGGACCCCGACGCCCCCGGCAACTACCCGCGGATCCTGTCGATCTGGCGGGCGAACCTGCTCGGCTCCTCGGGCAAGGGCAACGAGTACTTCCTCAAGCACCTTCTGGGGACTGACTCCTCGCTGCGCGCGACCGAGACACCAGAAGGCCAGCGGCCCGTCGACGTCCGCTGGCGTGACGAGGCGCCCGAGGGCAAGCTCGACCTGCTGATGACGATCGACTTCCGCCAGACCAGCACCACCATCTTCTCCGACGTCGTGCTCCCGGCTGCCACCTGGTACGAGAAGCACGACCTCAACACCACCGACATGCACCCCTTCGTGCACTCGTTCAACCCGGCGATCGCTCCGCCCTGGCAGACCCGCACCGACTGGGACGCCTGGCAGACGATCGCCGAGAAGTTCAGCGAGCTCGCCGGCCCCCACCTCGGCGTGCGCAAGGACGTCGTGGCCGTGCCGCTGACCCATGACACCCCTGACGCGATGGCCAACCCCCACGGTGTCGTCCTCGACTGGAAGAAGGGCGAGTGCGAGCCCGTGCCGGGAGTGACCATGCCCAAGCTGGTCGAGGTCGAGCGCGACTACGGCGCCGTGGCCGAGAAGATGAACGCACTCGGCCCGCTGGTCGACACCCTCGGGGCGACCACCAAGGGCGTCACCTTCGAGCTGAGCAAGCAGGTCGACTACCTACGGGCCAAGAACGGCGCCGTCCGCGGCGGGGTCGCCGACGGCCGACCGTCGCTGAAGCGGGACGTCAACGTGTGCGAGGCGATCCTCGCGATGTCCGGGACGACCAACGGCCACCTCGCGACCCAGGGCTTCAAGACGCTGGAGAAGCGCACCGGGGTGCGCCTGGCCGACCTCGCGGAGGAGCACGAGGGCAAGCAGATCACCTTCGCCGACACCCAGGGCCCGCCGGTTCCGGTGATCACCTCGCCGGAGTGGTCGGGCACGGAGACCGGCGGACGGCGCTACTCGCCGTTCACCATCAACGTCGAGCGAAAGAAGCCGTGGCACACGCTGACCGGGCGGATGCACTTCTACCTCGACCACGACTGGATGACCGAGCTGGGTGAAGGGCTACCGGTGTACCGACCGCCGCTCAACATGGCGGCGTTGTTCGCCGAGCCTGTTCTGGGCAACCTCTCGGACGGCTCTGGCGGCCAGGTCGAGGGCCTGACGGTCCGCTATCTGACCCCGCACAACAAGTGGTCGATCCACTCGGAGTACCAGGACAACCTGTTCATGCTCTCGCTCTCGCGCGGCGGGCAGAACATCTGGATGAGCGACCGGGACGCCGCCAAGGTCGGTATCGTCGACAACGACTGGATCGAGGCGGTCAACCGCAACGGCGTCGTCGTGGCACGCGCGATCGTCTCCCATCGGATGCCAGAGGGGACCGTGTACATGTACCACGCCCAGGACCGCCTCATCGACGTCCCGCTGGCGGAGACCTCCGGCAAACGCGGTGGGATCCACAACTCGCTGACCCGGCTGCTGGTCAAGCCGTCGCACCTGATCGGCGGGTACGCACAGCTGACGTTCGCCTTCAACTACCTCGGCCCGACGGGAAACCAGCGTGACGAGGTCACCATCATCCGCAAGCGCAGCCAGGACGTGACGTACTGATGAAGGTCATGGCTCAGATGGCGATGGTCATGAACCTCGACAAGTGCATCGGGTGCCACACCTGCTCGGTGACCTGCAAGCAGGCGTGGACCAACCGCTCCGGCACCGAGTACATCTGGTTCAACAACGTCGAGACCAGGCCCGGGCTCGGCTACCCGCGCACCTATGAGGACCAGGAGAAGTGGCAGGGTGGCTGGGAGCTCACCAAGCGCGGCCGGATGAAGCTCAAGGCCGGTGGGCGGCTGAAGAACCTGATGACCATCTTCTCCAACCCCAAGCTGCCCTCGATCGGTGAGTACTACGAGCCGTGGACCTACGACTACTCGACCCTCACCGACGCCCCGGCCCAGGAGCACACCCCGGTGGCCCGGCCGAAGTCCCTGATCTCCGGCAAGAACATGAAGATCGAGTGGTCGGCCAACTGGGACGACGACCTCGGCGGATCCACGGCGACCGCGCACCGCGACCCGATGCTCAAGAAGATCGCCGACAAGGTGAAGTTCGAGTTCGAGCAGACCTTCATGTTCTACCTGCCGCGCATCTGCGAGCACTGCCTCAACCCCTCGTGCGCCGCGTCGTGCCCCAGCGGGGCGATCTACAAGCGCGCAGAGGACGGCATCGTCCTGGTCGACCAGGAGAAGTGCCGCGGCTGGCGCAAGTGCGTATCGGGCTGTCCCTACAAGAAGATCTACTTCAACCACCGCACCGGCAAGGCCGAGAAGTGCACGTTCTGCTTCCCCCGCATCGAGGTCGGCCTGCCCACCGTGTGTGCCGAGACCTGCGTGGGCCGGCTGCGCTACATCGGCCTGATGCTCTACGACGCGGACAAGGTCCTGCAGGCCGCCTCCACCACCGACGACCAGGGCCTCTACGAGGCGCAGCGCGACGTGTTCCTCGACCCCTTCGACCCCGAGGTGATCCGCGAGGCGGAGAAGGCCGGCATCGCCCGTGACTGGGTCGACGCCGCTCAGCGCTCCCCGATCTACGCGCTCATCAACACCTACAAGGTGGCCCTGCCGCTGCACCCGGAGTACCGCACCATGCCGATGGTCTGGTACATCCCGCCGCTGTCGCCGGTGGTCGACGTCGTCGCGCAGACCGGCGAGGACGCCGAGGACACGGGCAACCTCTTTGCGGCGATCGACGCGCTGCGGATCCCGGTCGAGTACCTCGCCGAGCTGTTCACCGCGGGGGACGTCCTGCCGGTCGACGCGGTCCTGAAGAAGCTCGCGGCGATGCGCTGCTACATGCGTGACATCAACATGGGCCGTGACCCCGACGGCGCCATCCCGGCCGCCGTCGGCATGAGCGAGGAAGAGATGTATGACATGTACCGGCTGCTCGCCATCGCGAAGTACGACGAGCGCTACGTGATCCCGCCTGCTCACGCCGAGCAGGCCCACTCGCTGGAGGAGCTCTCCACCGAGTGCTCGGTCTCGGACTACGGCGGCGGGCAGCAGGACCTCTTCGGGGAGGGTTCGGGCACCCCGACCCCGATCGCGGTCGAGAACTTCCAGATGCTGCAGGACCGGCAGACCTCAGACTCGCTCACCGGCCCGGAGAACAAGGCCAGGCGGGTCAACCTGCTCAACTGGGACGGCAGGGGCTCGTCCCCAGGGCTCTTCCCGCCGAAGGGCTCGGACTCGTGAGCAGCCGACGCCCGTCCCCCTCCCTGTCGGCCCAGGAGCTGACGATCACCTGGCAGTCGGTGTCGCTGCTGCTCGACTACCCCGACGACGAGCTGCTCGCCCGCGCCGACCTGCTCCGGTCGCTCTCGCTGCGCCTGCCGACGACGATCGGCGACTCCATCCGCGACTTCATCGTCCAGCTCGAGAGCACGCCCCTGTCGGAGCTTCAGGCCGACTACGTCGAGACCTTCGACAACCGCAGGCGCTGCAACCTCTTCCTCACCTACTTCGCGCACGGCGACACACGTAAGCGGGGCATGGCGTTGCTGCGGTTCAAGCAGACCTATCTGCGCGCCGGGTTCACACTCGACGATGCTGAGCTGCCCGACCACCTGTGTGTGGTCCTGGAGTTCGCCGCGACCGGTGACCACGACCTCGGGCGCGGTCTGATGCTCGACCACCGCGCCGGTCTCGAGCTGCTGCGCTTGTCGCTACGCGACCTGGGCTCGCGCTGGACGGTGCTGCTCGATGCGGTCAGCGCCACCTTGCCGACCCTGCGGGGCGACGAGCGCGACGCCGTACGCCGTCTCGCCGCGGTCGGTCCACCCGAGGAGGAGGTGGGGCTCGCTCCCTTCGCCAACCCGACCTTCAGCCCCGGTGCCAGATCGGCAGGGGAGACCCTGTTGCTGCCGATGCCGTCCTTCCCGGGAGTCCGCGCATGAACGAGCTCCTCTTCGTCGTGGTCCCGTACATCTGTCTCACCACGTTCGTCGTCGGTCACCTGTGGCGGTATCGATACGACAAGTTCGGGTGGACGACCCGCTCGTCGCAGCTGTACGAGAACCGGTTGCTGCGGATCGGGAGCCCGCTGTTCCACTTCGGGATGCTCGGTGTCGTCGGCGGACACATCATCGGCCTCCTGGTGCCGGAGGCGTGGACAGCCGCGGTGGGCATCACCGAGCGCGGATACCACGTGGTCGCTATCGCGGGCGGTCTGCTCGCGGGTGTGGCGGCGCTCGTCGGGATGGTGATCCTGGTCTACCGTCGGCGCACCACCGGCCCCGTCTTCTCGGCGACCACGGTCATGGACAAGGTCATGTACGCGTTCCTGGCCGCCGCGGTCATCCTGGGCATGTGGAACACCATCGCCGGGTCGATCCTGACCCTCGGTGGGGAGTACAACTACCGCGAGGGCGTCTCGGTCTGGTTCCGCTCCTTCCTGGCCTTCCAACCCGACGCCGACCTGATGGCGAAGGCTCCGCTGGGTTTCCAGCTGCACGCCCTGGTGGCCTTCGGGCTCTTCGCCATCTGGCCCTTCACCAGGCTGGTGCACGTGTTCAGTGCGCCAGTCGGCTACTTCACCCGCCCGTACATCGTGTACCGCAGCCGCGACGACACCAAGCTCGGCAGCCACCGCCCGCGCCGCGGCTGGGACCGGGTCGGCTGATGTGTGAGTACTGCGGCTGCCAGAGCATCGGCGCGATCCGTGAGCTGACGGTGGAGCACGACGCCGTCGTCGAAGTGATCGGTGAGGTCACCCGCGGGCTGCGCGACGGACACACCACCGCCGCCGTCGACGCCTGCCGACGGATCTCCCGGATACTGGCTCCCCACACCGCGGTCGAGGAGCAGGGCCTCTTCCCGGTGATGGCGGTCGAGTTCCCCGACCAGGTCGAGGTCCTCCGCCGGGAGCACCTTGCCATTGAGGCCGTCCTGGCCGAGTGCCACGAGGCGGTCCCGGTAGATCCCGCCTGGCCGGGCCGGGTCATTGAGGCCCTGGACCAGCTGCGCGCGCACATCCTCAAGGAGCAGGACGGCGTCTTCCCGGCCACGTTGAGCGTCCTCGACAACGAGGACTGGGCCCGGGTGGACGACATCCGAGCCCGGGTCGGCAGTGGGATCGCGTCACCGACCTGAGATCCCGTCCGCCGCGCCCCCGGGGCCACCTCACACGGCCCTCCATCGTCTACCGCAGTCGTGAAGATCAGCTCGTCAACCGGGCTGCGCGACGCGGATGGGAGAAATGACATGACTGAACACACCAACACCCGACCGGTCGGCTCCGAGGTGGAGCAGCTGCCCCGCCTCGCGGTCCAGCTCCTGGAGCAGGCCCGGGCCCACCCGTCGCAGCGGGCCGCAAGGACGATCCACTCCGGCTCGTCCTTGCGAGCCACCGTCATCGCGCTCGTGTCCGGGACAGAGCTCGCCGAGCACGAAGCGCCCCCCGCAGCGACCCTGCAGGTCCTCCAGGGTCAGGTGCGGCTGCACTGGCAGGAGGGAGAGCGCATCCTCGACGACGGCGAGATCACCGACATCCCTCCTGCCCGGCACGCACTCCTGGCCCGCACCGACGCCGTGGTGCTGCTCACCGTCGCGCTGCAGGCGGGCCCCGACGACGCGGCGCAGCGACGGTGAGCCACGTGGAGCACTGACGGCGGCAGGCGGTTCCCGGGCAGGCCTCAGCTCAGCGCGAGCCTGTACCCCGCGCCCCTGATGGTCTGGATCGTCTCGAGACCGAACGGCACGTCGACCTTCTTCCGGAGGTAGCCGACGTAGACCTCGACGATGTTGACGTCGCCGGCGAAGTCCGGGTCCCACACGCTGTCGAGGATCTCGGCCTTGGAGACGACCTCGTCGGGGCGCTGCATGAGGTAGTGCAGGAGGGCGAACTCGCGCGTCGTGAGGGTGACCTCGTCCGGGCCTCGATGCACGCGCCGGGTGAGGGGGTCCAGGTGGAGGTCTCCGACCGTGAGGGGTGCGACCCGGTCCTGACCCCCACGGCGCACCAGCGCACGGAGCCGGGCCGCGAGGACGACGAAGCTGAATGGCTTGGTGAGGTAGTCGTCGGCCCCGAGGTCGAACGCATTGGCCTGGTCGTACTCGTCATCAAGGGCCGTGAGCATGAGCACCGGTGTCCTGACCTCGCGCGCCCGCAGCCTCTCGACGACCTGGTAGCCGTCGAGTCCAGGGAGCATGATGTCGAGCACGACGACGTCATAGCCGGTCTCGGTCGCAGCCCACAGGGCTTCCTGCCCGTCGTGCAGCACGTCGACGGAGAACCCCTCGCGGGTCAGTCCTCGCCGGACGACCTCCGCCAGCGGCCGCTCGTCTTCGACCAGCAGGATCCTCATCAGCCCATTGTGCGGCCTGTGGAGGATGACGCGGCCCTCGCCGAGACGGACGCGCTGAGGCGGTGCGCCAAGGGGGCAGCGAGGCTGGCAGCGACGCCAGCGATGACCACTCCGGCGACGATGTCCTGCCCATGGTGAACGTTGGCGGTCACGCGTGCGATCCCCCCGAGGACGCCGAGGAGGGAGAGCAGGATCCCGGTACGGCGGCGGACGGCCACCACGACGAAGGCGGCCGCGACGGCGAAAGCCGTGTGATCCGAGGGAAATCCGTTGTCGGCCGGGTGGGCGAAGAGCGCGGGGTGTGAGGGATCCACGGCGAAGGGCCGCGGGTCGGTGTGGAGCCGCCCCGCGAGCCACACGAGCCCGGCCGTCAGCGCCAGCGTCACCAGGCCATGGAGGGCGACGCGGAGCTTGTTGCGGACCGGCAGGGTGAGCCAGACGAGCGCGGCCAGCCCGACGACCGCCAGTGGCAGTCCTTGGGCCGTCACGACGACCAGCGTGTCCCACGCACTCATCGGCACCACTTCCGGGTCGGCGGGGCAGAGCGGATGCCCGGGGTGTCGGTCGTGAGGCACGGTGACAGGCAACCCGCCAGACGGGCACTCGGCGAGCTGGTTCTCTCGGTCATGTGAGGGACGCTAGGGGGGTGGCCCTGAGAGGAACCTGAGCCCTGCCCTCGGTTGGCGGCAGGATCCTGGTGTGCGTCCTTCTCAGGTTCGTCTGTGCCGGCTCGTGCCACGCTGGGCAGGTGAGTGACCTGCCCGGACTGCCGCGCCGCACGATCCGCCGTCTGCGCTCCATCCGGGGTCAGGCGGCCACCGCTGCGGCCCTGGTCGTGGGCCTGGGCCTGGCCCTCGGTGGCCTCGTCGTCGTGCTCGTCCTCCAGGGCATGGTCGTGTCGTCGCTGGAGGACACGCTCCGGGGGCGGCTCGCCGAGGACACCCGGCTGCTGACCCAGGGTGGTCTCGCGCAGATGGTGAGCACCGAGAGCTCCCGGGGCCGGTCGGCACCGATCGTCGTCGTCATCGACGCGCAAGGCGCCACGGTGTACGCCTCGGAGCCGGGTAACGACCCGAGCGACCTGGCGGTCGTGCGCCTGGTCGACCAGGTCTCCGTCCGCGCGCTCGACGGAGGCATCCAGGTCCAGGGGCGGTCGGTCGTTCCGTTGCCCGGGAGCCTGCGCAAGCCCCTCGTCGTCGCCCGGTCCGTCGACGTCGGGACGCAGTCCTACGTCCTCGCCGTCGCCGCTCCCCAGGACGACCAGCAGGACGGGGTGACGACCGCGGCCCTGCTGTTGGCTCTGGTGGCGCCCTTCCTCGTCGCCCTGGCCGCGTGGACGGTGTGGTGGCGCGTGGGGCGCGCGCTGGGGTCGGTCGACGACCTCCGGCGCCGGGTCGACCGGATCGGCGCGTCCCAGCTCCACGCCCGCGTCCCGGTGCCCTCGACGGGCGACGAGGTGGCCGACCTGGCCACGACGATGAACTCGATGCTCGAGAGGTTGCAGCGCTCGCAGAAGGCCCAGCGGCAGTTCGTCGCCGATGCCAGCCACGAGCTTCGCTCGCCGATCGCGACGCTGCTCGGCATCGTCGAGCTGCTCGGTCCCGGTGACGAGGCGGGGTGGCACGAGCTGCGTCCGCTCGTCGGCAGCGAAGCCCAGCGGCTGTCCTGCCTGGTGGACGACCTCCTGCTGCTCTCCCGCGCTGATGACGACGCCCTGGCCGTGGTGCGGGACGAGGTGGACCTCGACGACCTGGTCGGCGGCGAGGTCCGCCGCCTGCGGGGCCTGGGTAGGCACCGGGTGGTGGCACGCCTGGGGCCGGCACGGGTCGCCGGGGACGCCGGTCACCTCACCCAGGTGTGTCGCAACCTGCTGGACAACGCAGCCCGCTACGCCGACTCCACGATCGTGGTCACGCTGTCGGCCCTCGAGGGTCGCGCGGTCCTGGTCGTCGACGACGACGGCCCGGGCATCGCGCCGGGGGATCGCGAGCGGGCCTTCGACCGCTTCGTCCGGCTGGACCCCAGCAGGGACAGGGGGTCGGGCGGCGCGGGGCTGGGTCTGGCCATCGTGCGGGAGATCGTGCGCGCGCACGGCGGGCGGGTGTCGGTCGAGACCTCACCCCGGGGAGGGGCGCGGTTCGTCGTCGACCTGCCGTTGCTGGTGTCCGAGTCGTCACCCCCTGCTCTTCGTGACAGCTGAGCTGCGCCCCACGGGGTGGTGAAAGGCGTGCGGCCGGCCCCGCCGCCCCCGGCGTGTCGGGACCGTCGTGGGCGAGCGATCGGCGTCATCCTCGTGCTTCGGATGTCATGGTGGGCGCCTCACCTCCCTCGTGGGAGGACGACGTGACCCTCACGGCGCCATTCACAGGGAACGTTCGCCACAACGCTCAGCCGCCGGGTGGACCATCACGTTCCATGGGCCCCGGATCCGCGCAACGCTCAACCCTGCTTCGTTCTGCGCGGCTGCTGACAGGCGTCTACGCGCTTGCCACCGTGGTGTCGCTGTTCCTGACCCTCTTCGCCTGGAGGCAGGGCCCCAGTCTCTGGGGGGAGCTGTTCGGCCTGCTCAACGTTCCGGTCGGGCCCACGTTCGTCTCGGTGGTCGTGCTCGCTCTCGTCACGCGCGCCCTGCTCGGCCGCAAGCGCATCGGACTGTGGCTGGTGGCTCTCTTCCAGTTCCTGGGCATCTACCTCGGCGTCGTCGAGCTGGCGCCGGCAGTCAGCCTCCCGCTGGGCGAGCTGTGGGAGACGCGGGGTGACATCGGCCGTGGGCTCGACGTCGCGGCCACCGTCGTCGCCCTGGTGGTGCTGTGGTGGCTGACCCGTCTGCGCCACGAGTTCACCGGGCGCCTGGCGCGTGGCTCCTGGTGGCTGTCGTTGGGCGCCCTCGCCGTGGGGTCCGCTGTGACCGTGGGGGTTGCGTGGGTGCTGCTCGGTGCGGTCGCTGCATCACGGTCGCAGGTGCGCGTCGTGGTCGGGACCGTCCTGGCCGTCTTCGGTGGCGTGAGCCGGCGGTCCCTGGCGGGCATCCCGGTGTGGGTCGTGTACGTGGTCGCGGTGTGTGCCGCGGCCACCATCCTCGCCGCCGTGGTGCTCTTCCTAGCCTCGTCCCGATCGTCGAGCCGCTGGTCACCCGACCGCGAGGTGGCTCTGCGCCGGCTGCTGGCCGAGCACGGTGCGGCCGACTCCCTCGGGTACTTCGCGACCCGTCGCGACAGGGCGTCGGTGTTGTCCCCCGATGGTCGCGCGGCCGTGACCTATCGCGTCCTTGCCGGTGTCTCGCTCGCGTCGGGCGACCCGGTCGGTGACCCGGACAGCTGGGGGGCCGCAATCATGGTGTGGAGTGCGGAGGCTCGCCAGTTCGGCTGGCTGCCCGCCGTCCTCGCGGCCAGCGAGGCGGGTGCCCGGGCGTATGCCGCGGCGGGCCTGCGGGTGCTGTCGCTCGGTGACGAAGCCCTTCTCGATGCCCGACAGTTCGACGCCCGACGTGCCTCGCTCTCCGGCGTGCGCCGGGCGGCCAAGCGGGCGGCTCGGTCGGGGCTCGTCGTCCAGGTGCGCCGCCAGCGGGAGCTGTCACCGGTCGAGCTGGCTGAGGTCACCGACCGGTCAGAGGCCTGGCGAGTCGGGCGGACCGACCGCGGGTTCTCCATGGCGCTCGGACGAGCAGCCGATGCCGCCGATGCGGAGGTCCTCTACGTAACGGCCACCGACACCGACGGGAGTCTCGTGGGGGTGCTGTCCTTCGTTCCTTGGGGGCGGTCCGGGGTGTCGCTCGACCTCATGCGTCGCGCCCCTGCGGCGCCGAACGGCGTCACCGAGCTCATGGTCACCGCGCTCATGGCTCGGGCCTCCGAGCTCGGCATCGCTCGGGTGTCCTTGAACTTCTGCATGTTTCACAGCGTCTTCGAGGATGCCGAGCGCATGGGTTCCCGCTCCCTCACTCGACTCAATGCATCGGTGCTCGGGCTCTTCGACCGATTCTGGCAGCTCGAGCGCCTCTACCGTTCCACTGCACGGTATGAGCCGACGTGGTCGCCACGGTTCCTCTGCTACGACGACGTCGTGTCGCTGCCACAGGTTGCCCTGGCAGCAGCCGTTGCCGAGGGGTTCCTCCCTTCGCTGCGCCCGAAGGTCGGTCGTGCCGGCGGACTCGACCCGGCGCACCTCGCGCAGATCGACGCCATCGCCGTGCGAACCCTCGACGTCGCATCGCTCGGTCCACGTCGCTCGGACCAGTTCCGCCACCGCATGGCGACGCTGCAGCGGATGCGCACCGGGGGTATCGAGGCCTATCCCGTGTCTGCGTCATGTCCGACGACACCGATTCGCGCCATCGGCGGGAAGAACGGGTGTGAGACAAACCCCCTGTCGATCGTCGGTCGGGTGAGCGCGCTGCGCGACCACGGTTCCGTCATCTTCGCGACGCTCGTCGACGGTGCCGTCTCGGTGCAGGTGCTCCTGGACGCCGTCCGGCTCGGACGCCAGGTCCTTCGCGGCTTCGCCGCGTTCGTCGACATCGGGGATCTCGTACGCGTCGACGGCGTCACCGGGGTGTCGCGTACCGGGACGCAGAGCATCATGGCGTGCACGTGGCGCATGGAGGCGAAATCGCTCCACCCGGTCCCGTTCCGGTCGTTCGAGGACCCCAGGGCCCGCAGGCGGCAGCGGTCGACCGACCTGATCGTGCATCCCTCGGGGGTGGAGCTGCTACGCCAGCGGGCCACGGTCGTGAGCTCCATCCGGCAGACCCTGGCGGAGGCCGGCTTCCTCGAGGTCGAGACGCCCATGCTCCACAGCACTCACGGAGGGGCCAGTGCCCGGCCGTTCACCACGTTCAGCAACACCTACGGAGTCGACCTCTCCCTGCGCATCGCCCCGGAGCTCTACCTGAAGCGTCTGCTCGTCGGCGGCCTCGGCCCCATCTACGAGCTGGGCCGTAGTTTCCGTAACGAGGGGGCTGACGCGACCCACAACCCCGAGTTCACATCGCTCGAGGTGTATCAGCCGCACGCCGACTACACGACGATGCGCCATCTGACCGAGCACCTCGTGCGGCACGCCGCACAGCGACTGCACGGCAGGGCGGTGCTGCCGCTCCCTGCGCCGGGGCAGGGCCGCACCGGCTCGCGCGGGGTCGACCTCGTCGACATCAGCGCGCCGTGGCCAGTCGTGCCGGTGCTGGATGCGGTCTCTCGGGCCATCGGGCGGACCGTCACCCTGGCCACCGACATGGACGTGCTGATGGGCATCGCCACAGATCACGGCGTTGCCGTGCGTCCCGAGATGGGGCCGGGAGACGTTGTCGAGCGACTGTACGACGAGCTCGTGGAGCCGGTCACGATCTTGCCGACCTTCTATACCGACTTCCCCGTCGAGACCTCGCCACTGGCCCGTCGTCATCGGTCGACACCCGGTCTGGCGGAGCGCTGGGACCTGGTCATCGGCGGCATGGAGGTCGGTACGGCCTTCAGTGAGCTCACCGACCCCCTCGACCAGCGGACGCGACTCACCGAGCAGTCGCTCAAGGCGGCGGCCGGCGACCCGGAGGCGATGGAGGTCGACGAGGACTTCCTCATGGCACTGGAGACGGGTATGCCGCCGAGCGGCGGACTGGGCATCGGCGTCGACCGGCTCATCATGCTCCTGACGAACACGTCGATCCGCGACGTGCTCACCTTTCCCTTCGTACGAACCGCCCCGACTCCCCTCGGTGCTCGGGAGGTGACACCGTCGTGGAGCTGACCGACTCGAGCTTCATCGTGCTGCTCGCTGTGCTGGCCCTCGGAGTCTTCGGTGTCCTCGTCGCCGGGCTCCCCCGCCGCGGTACGCCGCTCTGGCGCGGCGTCGGGCGCGGAGCGCAGGTGCTGGTGCTCAACGTCCTGGTCGTCACCCTGTGCGGCGCAGCGCTCAACGACCAGTACCTCTTCTACTCCAGCTGGAGCGACCTGCTCGGAGCGCGCTCCCCGTCGGTCCAGGTGCACCGTGGGGGCACGTCGGCGGGCCGTGTCGCGTCGACGACCCCCGGCCCCGGTTTCACCGGGATGTCCACGCCGGCACATCTGCCGCCACTACCCGCGCCCGGCTCCCGACTGCAGACCTACACGGTCGTCGCCCAGCGCTCGAACGCCGCTGGCCAGGTGCTCGTATACCTGCCCGTCGGATACGACCCGGCATCGCCCAGGACCTACCCGGTCATGCTCGGGCTCCACGGCTTCCCCAGTGGGCCGACGGCATTCCTCGGGCATCCCTTCACCAGCACCGCCGACACCCTCGCGAGCCAGCACCAGCTCGCCTCCTCGATCGTGGTCATGCCGCGTATCGACACCCCCGCCACCCTGGACACGGAGTGCGTCAACGGTGGCCCCGGCCAGCCGCAGACCGACACGTGGCTCTCGCACGACATACCGGCATGGGTGACGCAGCACTTCCGGGTCGAGCGCACCCGCAGCGCGTGGGCGGCGGTGGGCTACTCCTACGGCGCGTGGTGCGCCGCCTCGATCACCCTGCGCCACCCCGACGTCTTCGGCGCTGCCATCGTCCTGCAGGGCTACTTCCGTCCCGACTTCAGCAGCGGGTACGACCCCCTGACCCCCTCCACCCTGCAGGGCTATGACCTGGTGAAGATCGCCCGCACAGCCCCCCCGCCCGTCGCGATGTGGATCCTCGCCTCCCGGGCGGACTCCCTGTCCTACCCCACGACCTCCGCGTTCCTCAGCGCCGCCCGTCCACCCCTCGACGTCTCCGCCACGGTTCTGGCCACGGGTGGGCACCGGAGCTCGGTCTTCGAACCGTACATCCCCGTAGCCCTCCGCTGGCTGGGTCAGACGCTGCCGGGGTTTCGTGGCTGACGGCGGCGTCCGCGACCCCGCCCGGCGGCACCATCCCCTTCTGGTGGTCGCGCTCCTCGGGCTCGCGGGCCTCGTTGCGCTCATCCTCGCCGTCCTGGCGCCGAGTGCGCGCTCCTTCCGGTCGGGGCCGCCGGGCCCGTCGGCGGATGCCTCGACGAGAACGCTCGGCGGCTCGCGAGCCCTCGTCGCTCTGGGCGACTCCGTGCCGTCCGCAGACACGTGCGGTTGCACGGGATACGTGGAGCAGGTCGGCGGGCGCCTCCAGGTGTTGACGCATCACAACTGGGTCGTCCACAACGACGCCACGGGAGGGTGGACGACCGCAGACGTCGAGCGCGACCTGAGCACGGCTGCGACCCACGCCGACCTCGTGGAGGCCGACCTCGTCCTCATAGAGGCAGGCGCGAACGACTTCGATCTCAGCCTCGTGGACGACCCGGACTGCGTCCCGGCGGCCTCCTCCGGCTGCTGGTCATCGACCCTCGAGGGTGTGCGCGCCGGGCTGACTCAGATCATCGACGGCATCCACCGCATCAATGTGCGGCCCGACCTGCGCATCGTCCTCATCGGCTACTGGAACGTCACCGTCGACGGGGCGGTCGGACGCGCGCTCGGGCCCGGGTTCGTCCTCGGGAGTGACGGGCTGACCCGCGTCGTCAACACGACGGTCGAGCAGGTGGCAACGCGAACCGGCACCGACTACGTCGACGCGTACACCCCGCTGAAGGGTGATGTGGGCTCGCGTGACCCGACCTCTGACCTCCTGCAGGACGGGGACCACCTGAACGCGAGCGGCCACGCCCTTCTTGCCAATGCGGTCATCGACGAGCTCAAGAGTGTCGGTGTGCTCGCCGGCTGGACAGAAGGGAAAGGGTGACGACGCGTCACGGCCACCACCGGGCTCACGTCTCGGCACCGTAGGAGGCCGGGCCTCGTCAGTCGTCATCCTGCTGGTCCTTCTTCGCCAGCGCGTGGCCGTCCAGGCGCGTTGGCCCCTGACAACATCTTCGCTCGCCAGGCTCAGCGCATGTTTCCTGTGTGGCCCAAGGAGATTCGCCCCGGCTGCGGCCACACGAGTAGGCCGTGGGGCCCGGCGTCGACGGGGATCTTGTGGGTCACCGCTCCGCTGGTCGTGTCGAACACGTACACGACCGAGCTGTAGCGGCCCGAGAGCCAGAGCTCCTTGCCGTCGGCGGAGACGCTGCCCATGTCGGGCGAGCCACCGTCCGGGATCGTCCACAGTGCAGTCTGGGTGAGGGTGCTGGCCTCGAGCACGGAGATCGTGCCCTCGTCCCGGTTGGAGACGTAGACCTTGCTCGCGTCACGCGAGAAGTAGATGCCGTGGGCGCCCTTGCCCGTGTGGAGGAACCGCGAGACAGCGAGGGTCTTGGCGTCGATCACCCAGATGCCGTTGCGGAGCATGTCGGCGCAGAGGAAGAACCTCCCGTCCGGGCTGAGCCGCACGTCCTGCGGCATGGCCGACGCTCCCGGCTCCAAGGACCCCGCGGGCCCGCCCTTCGAGCGGGCCACGGCGGGGTCGGTGGCGCCAGGGGTGGGGACAGCGTTGAGGTTGATCCTCTTGACGACGTGGGTCAGGCCGGGGTCGATGACGACGAGGTCGCCGGAGAACTCGCAGCTGGCCACCATGGTGCGTAGGTCTGCGCTGAAGTCGCCGTGGTTGACGCCGGCGCACCCCACCGGAACGTTGCGCACGGCGGCCATCGTGTGGGCGTCGCGGATCTCGAGGGCGCGGGCTCGCTCGGCCATGACGATGGCGTACCTCCCGTCCGGGGAGAAGTAGAGGTTGTAGGGGTCGAAGACGTGGACCGGTGCCCCGAGCGCGCCCGTGCGGGGGTCGATCGGCGTCACGGTGTCACCCGTGTCGCTGTTGACCCACAGCGTGGTGAGGTCGTGCGACGGGACGACGTGCTCCGGGGATCGGGCTACCCGGTAGCGGGCGATGACCTGGTACGTCGCGGGGTCGATGACTTGGACTGTCCCGGCGACCTGGCTCGGCACGTAGACCAGGGGCCGGGCCGTGCGGGCCGCTCCGGTGAGCATCCCGGCGCCGTCGGCGGCGTACGGCGCGGGGCTCTGCGTCGCCGTGCGTGTCGGTGCCTGTGTCGGCGTCGGTGTGGAGGCCGCCGTCGTCGGGGCGGGCCGTGGAGAGTGCTCCGCCGTAGATGACGAGGAGCGGGCCTGGCACGCCGCCACCCCGGCGGTAACGGCCACGACAACCGATGCGAGTACGGTCACCGTCCGGCGGCGCCGCACCGCCCTCGTCGTCATGGGGCACCACGCAGCAGGTCGGGCACCGTCACGGGCCGCAGCTGCGCCGCGTCGAGGGCGTCGAGGATCTTTGGGAGCGCCATGACGGTCTCACGGTGGCCGAGGTGGAGGCTGACGATGGCCCCGCGGTGCAGCGCGGCGGTGACCGTGGAGACGACGGCGTCGGCCCCCGGATCGGTGTAGTCGAGTGAGTCGAGGTCGTACGAGATGCTTCGCGCGTAGCCGACCGAGAGTGCGGCGGACCTTATCGTCGCGGTGCTGCTCGGGGTGCCGGAGGGGCGGAACAGCATTCCCGCAGAGCCGACAGCCGCTGCGACGGCGTCAGCTCCGCGGCGGACTTCGTCGGTGGCTGCGGCGAGCCCGAGGTGGGTGAGGGTGGGGTGGCTCCATGTGTGGTTGCCGAGGGCGTGGCCGGCGGCAACGATCTCGCGCCCGATGGACGGCGTGGCGCTCAACCAGCTCCCGACGGCGAACACCGTGACCCGGGCCCCGCGTGAGGCCAGGACGTCGAGTGCGGCGTGGGCGAGTGCCAGGTCGCCGGCCCCGTGGAAGGTGAGAGCGACCGCCGCCTCCGTCGCCGGACCGTTCCTGATGTCGGCTCCGGGCGTGGTGAGGACGGCAGGCGCAGTCGTCTCACCGCCGGTGAGGGTGTAGGTGACGTTCGGCGTGGGAGACACGGCCGGCACCGAGGGCCGTGGGTTCGTCCCGGCAGGCGTGGTGGGGCCGGCACTGGTGCAGGCACTCGCGGCGAAAGCGGCGCCGACAACCAGGCCCGCGACCAAGGTCCGGCGCGGTATCGGCACGGGGCTAGGAGGGCTCACGGTCACAGCATTGCACCCGGCAGAGCTGTTGCCGGGCCACCGCACCGCAGCAGCGGGTCTTCAGGGCAGGGCGTGCCCGTTGCCTGCCCGGGACCGGCCGACTTGACCGCGGGTCGGCGGTCGGCGGTCGAGACCTCACCCCGAGCCGGCGCACGGTTCGTCGTCGAGCCGCCGCTGGGGCCCCTCAGCGCACGCTCAGACGGGTGGGGTGAGAGTAGGCGAGTCGGCAGGCCAGACGATCACGGAGGCCATCATCACCACCATGTCCCGCACGGCCACACCTGCGGGTGGGCACCTGCCCCCGCTGCTCCCTGCGTGGCGGGACGGTCGTGTGCAGGCAGTCAGCCTCGTCCTGGTGGTCTGGACCTCGCTCTGGGCCCTCGTCGCCGCGTGGCACGGGATGTACTCCTGGCACTACTTCGTCACCGGTGCCCGGTTCCTCGGCTCGCCGCTCGGTGCGCACGTCTTCGCCGCCCATCCCGAGCTCCAGATGGGACCGCTGACGCTCGTCGTCGCCCTGGGGTTCGTGTCCTGGGGTGGTTCCGCTGCGGTGGCGGGCGCCGGGATGCTGCTGCTCGGAGCGCTCGTCCTCGCGATGGTGCTGCTGCTCGTGCGCCACGTCGAGTCCGGGACCGAGCGTGCCCAGCGGCTGCTGGTCGTCGGCGTGCTCCTGGCTCCAGCCTGGGCCGTGCTGGCCGTGCACTACGGGCACCTCGACGACGCGCTGGCCCTCGCGGCTACGGTCGGCGCCATGCTCGCCGTGAGCCGTTCCCGACCAGGGCTGGCTGCCGTCGTGCTGGCCGTGGCCGTGGGTTTCAAGCCCTGGGCCGCACCCTTCGCCGTCATCCTCGTCGCCAGTCCCCGCGCGGCCCGTCACCTCTGCCTCTTCCTCGTCCTGGTCGTGGCCCCCTGGGCGGTGTTCGTGCTCGGCGACCCCTCCACCCTCCACATCGGGTCGTTCGCGATCGCCGTCGCTCCCGACTCGGCCCTGCGGGCGCTCGGCCTCTCCGCCAGCACCACACCGGTCTGGGACCGGCCCCTTCAGCTGCTGCTGTCCGTCGCGCTCGGGGCGGCGGCCGTGCACCGTGGCCGCCTGTATGCCGTCCCCTTCGTGGTCCTGGCCACCAGGATGCTGCTCGATCCTGGGACGTATCCGTACTACACGACGGGGCTGCTGGTGGCGGCGCTCGTGCTCGACCTCCGCGAGAGGAGCCACCGTCTGGTCCCGCGCTACGCCCTGGGCGTCGCGCTCTGGTTCGCCGTCGTTGCCGTGCTGAACGCGGCGGCTCTGCCGGCCGTCGCCGGGTACCTGCGCGCGTCCTATCTCATGGCCTGTCTGCCGATGGTGGTGTTCACGCGACCCTCCTCGGACCCACCGGACGTCCCTTCACCTGCGGCTCGCACCGTTTCGTCCTCAGGAACCGGGTTCCAGGAGGCCGGCAGGACGACCCACATCAAGATCAGGGGCGTCACGCAAGCAGGGAGGACCAGATCGACATGGCTCCCCGGTTGAGGGTCGCAGCCACTCGCGTCGGTGGGTGCTCAGCGGCGGCCACGGGGAACCTGGCTGGTCGGTACCGCCGCGGCGGAGTCGGCTTCGGGGGAGCCCTGGGGCGCGGTCACGAGGTCGGGCCGCGGGACCAGGAGGGTGAAACGGGTGGGAGCTGCGCTGGCCAGTGAGAGCCGTCCCCCGCCGGCCTCGGCGATGGACCGTCCGATGGCCAGGCCGATGCCCGACCCGTCCCCGCCGGAGGTGCCGCGTCGAAACAGCTCGACGACCGGCACGCTGATGGCCCCTTCGTCGGCCACGTCGACCGCGATCACGGTCTCGAGGTCTCGGAAGGAGACCTCGACTCTGCCCCGTCCGTGCCGGTTCGCGTTGTCCACGAGGATGGTCAGGACCTCGGCGGTGAGGAAGGCCGGTAGGGCTGCTGCGGGGTCGGTGTCATGGAGGCGGATGACCAGAGGCCGTCCCACTTCCGCGAGTGATCCGTGCCATCGGCGTTCGAGGTCGTCGCCGAGCTCGGTCACGGTGCGCAGTGCGGGCGTACGTTGCGTTCCGGTCTCCGGACGGGCCAGGCGCAGGATGTCGTCGATGGTGCCCTCGAGGGCCTGCACCTGACCCGCGGCCTCGGCGAGGGCTTGGCGCAGGTCGGTGTCGGAGTCGGTCTCGGGCGACCGAAGGGCTTCCTGTAGTCCGAGGGCCAGGCCGGTCAGTGGAGTGCGCAGCTGGTGGGACACGTCGGCGGTGAACCGGCGTTCGCGGGTGATGAGGTCAGAGAGCCGCTCGAGCATGTCGTTCTGCGTCTGCGCCAGACGCACCAGCTCGGGCACTCCGGACGGGGACGTCCGGATCTGGAGATCCCCTGCTCCGACCCGTGTGGCGGCTGCCGCCAGCGCCTCGAGGGGGGCACTGAGCAGGCGGGCCCGGCGTCGGGCGACGAGGACGGCGACGGCCAGAGCCAACGCGCCGGTGAGGACCAGGATGCTCCACGCCAGCAGGACCCACCCCCAGACCAGACGTTGGGGCGTTGCCACCCGCACGACTGCCACCACATTCTCGGCGACGGTGACGGGGAGGGCGACCACGAGGTCGCCATTCACCTCGGCATCGGCCTCGATCCCCTGAGCGGCCGCTCGTGTCACCGAGTCGGCGACGGTCGGCCCAGTGCCCGGCGCCGAGCGCAGGGTCAGGGCGGCGTCGTACACCGACACCTGCTTGTCGCTCTCGACGGGAGGGAGCTCCACGGGGTCACCGGCCAGGAAGTCCGGACCGATCTGCCGCGAGGCCAGCAACCCGGCCCGCTCGAGCTCTCCCCGCTCCTCCGTCAGGATCATGCTCCTGGCCACTACCGCCAAGGGGAGGCCGAACAGGATCAGGGCGACCGAGACGGCCACGACGGCGACGTGGAGGACTTGGCGGCGCATCCGGTCATCATCGCGCGCCACCCCGCCGACGCGGCCTCCCCACCCAGATTCTCCGGAAAGTTTTGCCGTCCTCTAACCTGCCTGGCCGTCTTCTCTAACCTCCATCTTCCTAGCGTGGGGACCAGTCGTCTCGACCCCAGCCGTCACCGAGGAAAGAAGACCCACGATGAACGTCACCCGGACTCTCCTGATGGGAGCTGCGGGGGCAGGGGTGGTCCTGCTCACCGCGTGCGGTAGCTCCACCACCGCGTCCCCTCCGGTCAGCGTCGACTCCCCGTCGGGGACGACCAGTGCGACGTCGGGCTCCACGAGCACAGCTCACGGCCCCTCATCCCCTTCGGTGCCGAATCCGGCAGCGACAGAGAGCAACCCGCCCGGCGACATCCCCGACAACCAGGCGTATGTCGCGTTCTCCCCTTCGGGCGCTGCCGTGAGCCTCAAGGTGCCGGAAGGCTGGGCCCGGGCCACCACGTCGGTTAGCACGGTCTTCACCGACAAGCTCAACCGCATCGAGATCCAGACCTCGAAGGTGGCCACGGCGCCCACCACGGCATCCGTCATGTCGATCGATGTGCCCCGGCTGCGAGGCAGCGTGCCGAAGCTCGCCGCGCCCAGGGCCGTGGCTGTGTCACGCACCGCAGGACCCGCGGTGCTGCTGACGTATCAACGTGACTCGGCCGTGGACCCCGTGACGGGCAAGGTCGTGCGTGACGCCGTCGAACGCTACTCGTTCTTCCGGGCCGGAACCCGGGTCGACCTGACCCTCGCGGGTCCCACCAACGCCGACAACGTCGACCCCTGGCGCATCGTCTCCGACTCCGTTCGGTGGACATCGTGAGCACGGCCTTGACAGCCGACCACCTGTATCGGTTCTTTCGCACCGGTGACGAGGAGACCCTCGCCCTGCGTGGAGTCTCCCTCACCGTCGCTGCCGGCGAGACGGTGGCGGTGGTGGGACCGTCGGGATGCGGCAAGTCCACCCTGCTGGCGTGCCTCGCCGGGCTCGACGAGCCCGATGGAGGAACGGTCCGGGTCGGCGGCGAGCGGCTCAGCCACCGCCCTGAGGCCCAGCGAGCGCGGTTGCGGGCCCAGCGGATCGGCGTGCTGCTGCAGGCGCGAAACCTGCTGCCCCACCTCGACGTCCGGGCCAACATCCACCTCGCGCGCACGGCAGGACGCCCCCAGTCGTCTGGCCGGAGCGACGGGGGGCCAGCTCCGCGGATCGAGGTCGACGAACTGCTGGACCGTGTCGGCCTGACCCGCCGCGGCCGAGCGCACGCGTCCGAGCTGTCCGGCGGTGAGCTGGCCCGGGCCGGCCTGGCGGTGGCTCTGGCCAACGACCCGGACATCGTCCTGGCCGACGAACCCACGGGCGAGCTCGACGGGCACACCGAGGAGCAGGTCCTGCACCTCCTGCGCGACCGAGCCGGCCAGGGCGCTGCCCTGCTGGTGGTCACCCACAGCCCCCGCGTGGTGGCCATCGCCGACCGCGTCATCACCCTCCACGACGGGAGTGTCACCCCATGACCTCGAGCACCCACCCCACAGCCCTGGACGGCCCCGTCGTCGAGTGCCATGACGTGGCGCGCACCTTCGGTCATGGCGAGCGGGCGGTGGTCGCCGTCCACGGCAGCACCTGTGAGGTGCACCCCGGATCACGCACCGCCATCGTCGGACCGTCTGGCTCAGGCAAGTCCACGCTGCTGCATATTCTGTCGGGGCTGGAGCGTCCGACGGCCGGGAGGGTCAGCTGGCCGGGACTGTCGGCCGACGCCGAGCGTCGTGGACAGCAGATCGGGGTGGTGTTCCAGAGCCCCAGCCTCGTGCCCGCCCTGACCGTGGTCGAGAACGCCGCTCTGCCCATGACCCTGGCGGGGGTCTCCGAGGCCGAGACCGACGAGCGCGTCAGGCACGCAATGCGCCTGGTGGGCGTCGACCAGCTCGCCGACCAGCTCCCGGAAGAGCTGTCCGGGGGGCAGGCGCAGCGCGTCGCCGTCGCGCGTGTGCTGGCCCAACGACCCGTCCTCATCCTGGCCGACGAGCCCACTGGACAGCTCGACCGGGCCAGCGGCCAGCACCTCATCGACGTCCTGCTCGCCACGGCCGACGAGATCGGAGCAGCCCTGGTGGTCTCGACGCACGACGGCGAGGTGGCCGAGCGCCTGACCCGGCGATGGACCATGCACGAGGGGCGCCTGAGTGTCCAGGACATCAGTCCGGCAGGGGCCGCAACGGAGCCGCAGCGAGTCGGCGTCACCACCATCGGCGGGGTTCGGGCATGACCGGCACCTGGGTGATGGGTCTGGTGCGCCGACGTGGGGGGCGTCTGCTGTCCGTGTCCCTCGGTATCGCGGTGGCGGTCGCGCTCGTCGCCTCCCTGGGGACCTTCCTGACGACGTCGCAGGCCACCATGACCGCACGCGCACTGACGTCCGTCGCCGTCGACTGGCAGGTCGAGATCCAGGCTGCCGCCGATCCGGCAGCAGTTCGGCGCACCATCGCGGCATCCAGCGGGGTCCGTGCTGCCCTCCCGGTCGGCATTGCCCACAGCACCGGTCTGCAGGCCACCGCCGGGGGCACCACCCAGACCACGGGAGCGGCCGTCGTCCTCGGCCTACCGGCCGGCTACCGTGCGCAGTTCCCGGGGGAGATCCGTCAGCTCAGCGGCGCACCCACGGGCGTCCTGGTAGCCCAGCAGACCGCCTCCAACCTGCACATCCGCCCGGGCGACCCGATCAGCATCGGTCTCGGGACATCGAAGCCCGTGACCGTGACGGTTGCCGGGGTGGTTGACCTGCCGCAGGCCGACTCCCTCTTCCAGAAGGTCGGAGCGCCTGCCGGCGCCCAGCCGTCAGCCCCGCCGGACAACGTCGTGCTCCTGCCCGCAGCGGCGTTCGCCGACCTCATCGCCCCGACGGGGACGCCGGTGACCACGCAGATCCATGTCGCCCGGGCGGCGCCGCTCCCGACCGACCCCGCTGCGGCCTACACCGAGGTCCTCGGCGCGGCGCACAACCTGGAGGCGACGCTGGCCGGCGCCGGCGTGGTCGGCAACAACGTCGGCGCGGCCCTCGACGGCGCCCGCAAGGACGCGGCCTACGCGCAGATGCTCTTCCTCTTCCTCGGGCTGCCGGGAGCCCTCTTGGCGGCGATGCTCACCTCCGCCCTGGTCGGCGCCGGCGCCCAGCGTCGACGCGACGAGCAGGCTCTGCTGCGCACCCGTGGACTGCCACCGCGGTCCATCGCGAGGCTCGCCGCCGCCGAGGCAGCACTGGTCGCCCTCGGTGGGGGAGTCCTGGGTCTGGTCGGCGGGGTGGTCGCGTCCCGATGGGCGTTCGGCAGCACACCCGGTGGTGCCAGACTCTCGCTGGCCTGGTCAGTGGTCGCCGTCCTGATGGGGGCTCTCATCGCCGGGCTGACGGTGCTGGCCCCGGCAGCCCGTGACCTGCGCGGGATGACGGTGGCCGGCGCCAGGCACGGCGTGGGCCGGGCCCGCTCACCCTGGTGGATGCGCTACGGCGTGGACTTCGCCGTCCTGGCGTCTGCGCTGATCGTCTTCTGGGTCTCCAGCAGCGACAACTACACCCTCGTCCTCGCCCCCGAGGGGGTGGCGACGATCTCGGTCTCCTACTGGGCCTTCCTCGGGCCGGCCCTGCTGTGGCTGGGCGGGGCGATGTTCCTGTGGCGCGTGGCCACCCTGGTCCTGACCCACGGGCGAGGCCCCTTGGCTCGGCTCGTCGCGCCGCTGACCGGGCGCCTGGCCAAGCCGGCCGCCGCCACCATGTCTCGCCAGCGTCGTCCGCTGACCCGTTCGGTGGTGCTGCTGGCCCTGGCGATCTCGTTCGCTGCGTCGACTGCGACGTTCAACGCGACCTACCAGCAGCAGGCGGAGGCTGACGCGCAGCTGACCAACGGCGCCGATGTCGCGGTGACCCCTGCCCCCGGGTCACCCCTGTCCGCCTCGGCTGCGGCGGCCATCGGCACCACCCCCGGCGTGACCGGAGTCGAGCCGGTCCAGCACCGGTTCGCCTACGTCGGCGCCGACCTGCAGGACCTCTATGGGGTGCGCCCGGGCAGCATCACGTCGGTGACCTCGCTGCAGGACGCCTACTTCCAGGGCGGGACGGCCACCCAGCTGATGGCGGTGCTGGCCACCAAGCCGGACTCCATCCTGGTCAGCGACGAGACCGTGAAGGACTTCCAGCTCCGGCCCGGTGACCTGCTGAACCTGCGGCTGGAGGACCGCACCACCCATCGGCTGAAGACCATCCCCTTCCACTACGCCGGCATCGTCAAGGAGTTCCCCACCGCCCCCAAGGACAGCTTCTTCGTCGCCAACGCCGACTACGTGGCCACAGCCACCGGTTCCGGCACCGTCGGGACCTACCTGGTGGACACGTCCGGGGTCAACCAGGCGCAGGTGGCCGCGGCTCTGCGCACGAGCGTCGGTGCCAGCGCCACCATCACCGACGTCACCCAGGCCCGAGCCAAGGTCGGCTCGAGCCTCACCTCGGTCAACCTCGCAGGGCTGACCCGCCTCGAGCTCGCGTTCGCCGTCCTGCTCGCTGCTGGCGCCGGTGGGCTGGTCCTGGCCATAGGGCTCGCCGAGCGCCGTCGCACCATGGCGATCATCGCCGTGCTCGGAGCCCGGAAGCGGCAGCTGCGCGGCCTCGTCATGGCCGAGGCCTCCGTCGTCGCCGTCGGTGGGCTCCTGGGTGGCGCGCTGATCTCCTGGGGTCTGACCGTGATGCTGGTCAAGGTGCTCACCGGGGTCTTCGACCCGCCTCCCTCGAGCGTGGCGGTGCCCGTCACCTATCTCCTGCTCACCGCCGTCATCGTCGTGCTCGCCCTCGGCGCCGGCGCCGGGTGGGGTGCTCGCACCTCGACCCGACCTGCGGTTGAGGAGCTGCGTGACCTCTGACGCGTCCGGTCACCGGGTTGCGGTCACCGGGCCACTCGGAATGGGTGCTGACGAACCTGGCCGTAGGCTCGGGGGTATGTCGTCAGCGGGGCCCCCAGGGACGTCGGACCCTTCGGGGGTCGAGGTCCTCGTGGTGGAGGACGACAAGACCATCGGTCGGCACGTGGTGCAGGCCTTGGACAACCATCGCTACCACGCGACCTGGTGCCGCACGGGGGGACGCGCGTTGGACCACCTGAGATCTGCTCCGTGCGCGGTGATGCTCCTGGATCTCGGCCTCCCCGACGTCGACGGCGTCGACGTCGCCCGCCGCGCTCGAGCCGAACACCCTGCCCTGCTGATCATCGTCCTGACCGCGCGCACGGATGAGATCGACGTCATCTCAGGGCTGGAGGCAGGCGCCGACGACTACCTGACCAAGCCGTTCACGATCACCGTCCTGCTGGCCCGTCTGCGGGCGCACCTGAGACGTCAGGTCACGCCGACCGGCAGCCAGGAGGGGGTGATCGTGCTCGGAGACCTCGTCATCGAACCGTCCTCCAGGCGATGCTTCGTGCGTGACAGCGAGGTGACCCTGCGGCCCAAGGAGTACGACCTGCTCACAGCACTCGCGGCGCGGTCGGGTGAGGCCTGGAGCCGCGCCGACCTCATGGCCCGCATCTGGGACGAGAACTGGCACGGATCGACCAAGACGCTCGACGTGACGGTCGCCAACCTGCGCACCTCCCTCGGCGTGGCCGCCGAGGGAGTGGCCGCGGTGATGCCCACCATCACGACCTTGCGCGGATACGGCTACCGCCTCGACCGACCGCCCGACCAGGGCAGCCTGATCGACGGTCCCGAGCAGGGAGCCGGCTCATGATGCCGTCAGAGGGTCCATCGTCTCGGCCCCCGCGCCGCGTGGGCGCGCTCCGGCGCAAGGAGCGGACCCGGGTGCGCCGGGCGTACACGACGACCCGCGCCTGGGTCCGCTCGCTCACGCCCGGTGTTGGCGGGAGCCTCCCCGACATCGTCGTCATCGGTGGCCAGCGATGCGGCACGACGTCGCTCTTCCGTTACCTCGCAGCGCATCCCGACGTGGTCACCCCGCGCTCCAAGGAGCTCAACGCCCTCAGCCTGCACCACGGCAAGGGCTCCGGCTGGTACGCCGGGCACTTCCCGGCCACGGGCCCGGGGCAGCGCGCCCTCGAGGCGAGCCCGCTCTACCTCGCCGACCCGAGGGTCCCCGCCCGGGCCGCGGAACGGCTACCCGACGCCCTCTTCGTCGCGCTGCTGCGCGACCCGGTCGAGCGCGCCTACAGCCACTACCTGCACAACCTCGAGTACGACGCCGAGCGGCTCCCCTTCGCTGACGCCCTGGCTGCCGAGGACGAGCGGGTGCGTGAGGCCCTGAGTCTCGGGCTCGACACCCGTCGCGGCATCGAGCTGTTCCGCAACGCGACCTACGTCGGCCGTGGGCTCTACGCCGAGCAGCTGGAGCGCTGGTTCGCCCACGTCCCCCCAGAGCAGGTACTCGTCTGGCGGTCGGAGGACTTCTTCGCCGACCCGGCGACGGTCTACGCCGAGGTGCTGCGCCGCGCTGGACTCTCCCCGTATAGCGGCGTGACCTTCGCCCGCACCAACCACTGGGCTGACGACTCCGAGACGCAGCTCACCGCGGCCGTTCGCGCGAAGCTCGAGGAGCAGTTCGCCGACTCGAACGACAGGGTGCGCAGCCTGCTGGGCTGGGCGCAGAGCTGGGGGCGGCATGAGTCCCCGTGACCGCTGGACGGCGCGAACCCGGTGGCCCGCTGCGGAACCTGAGCGTGTCCTCAACCGCGACCCCCTACCGTGTCCTTCGTGATGACGACCTCCGCCGCCCTGATGGCGCCCGCCCTCGGTCCCAGCTGGCTGGACCCCAACTACCTCTTCACGACGTATGGAGCGGCGTTCTTCGTGCTCGCGCTCGTGTTCGTCTTCATCGAGTGCGGGCTGCTCTTCCCGTTTCTTCCCGGTGACTCGCTGCTGTTCGCGATCGGCCTGTTCATCGCGTCGGGCAAGCCGCACCTGCCGTCCCTTCCGGTGGCCTTGGTCGCCCTTCTGGCCGCGGCCTTCCTCGGCAACGTCGCCGGCTACGAGCTCGGCCGGCTCATCGGGGTGCCGCTCTACGACCGTGACGGTCGCCTCGTGAAGCGGCAGTATCTCGACCAGTCCAGGGGCTTCTTCGACAAGCACGGCAGCAAGGCCCTCGTGATCGGCCGGTTCGTGCCGCTGGTGCGCACCTTCATCACCCTGGTCGCGGGTGCCAGCCGTATGCAGCGCCGCCACTTCTTCGTGTGGAGCGGCGTCGGCGCGGTGCTCTGGGTGCTGGTCGTCACCCTGCTCGGCTACTTCCTCGGCACGGCCTTCCCCGCCATCGGCAAGAACCTCGACGTCGCCATCGTCGTCATCGTCGCACTGTCGCTCGTACCTGTCGCCATCGAGTGGTGGCGCCACCGCAGGGCGATCGACGACGCCATCTGAGCGTCTCGTCCGTTCGGCCAGAAATGATCCGGCCCGTGGCCTGAGGTCAGACCTCAGGGAGGGCTCAGGGTCGGCCGGTTGACTCGGCACATGTCCTCGACCGCCCAGTCCCCCAGCGACCCTCGTGCGCGGCTTCCTGAACAGGGGACACGAGCTCGGGTCGAGATTCCCCTCGTGGATGCGGGGGTCGCCGGGTGACGGCGTCACCCTGGGTGCTTTCGACCCTGGCGGCCGGGGGAGTGCCTTCCTGCGGCGACGTCAGTCGTGTGCTCGCGTCGTCCCAAGCTCCGTGGTGGGGCGCCCTGCGCCCAGCAGGGGCAGCCGAGGCATGACGAGGTCGACCCAGACGTAGCGCACCGCCGGCGCGACGGCGAGGGCCCAGACCATCGAGGCGATCACGTCGCTGGGGAAGTGGACGCCGTCGGTGACGAGGGCGACGGCGACGACCGCCACGACCACCGCACCGATCGCGGTCGCGGGGGACTGCCAGCGGGTGCCGCGGAGCACCAGCACGAGGGCGATGGCCAAGGTGGTGACGAAGACCGCGTGGCCACTGGGATAGGACGCGTCCGTGAGTGCAGGGGTGTAGGGGTGGGACAGGAGCGCGCTGTCCGGCCGCTGCCGGTGCACGAGGAGCTTGATGACGGCGGACGGGAGCCAGGTGGCGGCCACGACACCGGCAAACGCAGCCGCGACCCGCAGGTCTCTCGCCCACGCCCAGATCACGCCCGTGAGGACCACCGTGATGAGCACCGCCGGCACCGGGCTGAAGAGGTGGTAGACGCCGGTCGCGAGGGCGCCCACGACCCCGGTGCGCAGCCGGTTCAGGTCGACGTCGGCACCCATGTCGACGGAGTGGGCTCTCAGCACGAAGCCGCCCACCGTGACGAGCACCGCAGCGGCGACGGCGACGGCGATCGCCCTCGCCCCCGATGTGGTGGGCTGCAGGATGCCGGTGCCTCGGGACACCCGGGCGCCCTGGCTGGCAGGGGTAACGGGGGACGTCATGGTTCTCAAAGCCTTTCAGGGGCGGGCTGCGCTCATGCGCTGACGTCGTATCCTGCCCCAGGCAGTTGGGAGGCCTCTGGGTGCCGTCGTTCCCGCCTGCGGGAACGCACGCGTCCTGGCACTGAGGCCGGCTGCGGCCGATGCCGGTGACGTCGACAGAGCAACCGCGCCCGTGCGAGTGGCGCCGATCGGTTCAGGTGCCATCGCGACGAACAGCCCTGCCGTATGAGGAGAACGCGATGCGCACGCCCTCCATCTCCTCGGCATCCAGCACCTGCGCGACACCGACAGCCCTGGCACGCCAGGCGATCTCGGCCGTGAATTCGATGGCCTCGGCAACTGACATCGCCGCCGGTAGTGTCGTGCCGACTGCCACCACTCCGTGGTTGCCCAGTAGTACGCCGTGATCAGCGCCCAGGGTGTCGGCGCAGACGTCCGCGAGCTCCTGGGTGCCGTAGCGGCGGTACGGGGTGACCCTCACGGAGGTGGCGGCCTTGGCCAGGATGTAGTGCACCGCCGGTACCGGTTCACCGAGCGCCGCGAAGGTGGTCGCGTACGGCGAATGGGTGTGGACGACGGCGAGGACATCTGCCCGCGCGCGATAGATCCCGAGGTGCAGCGAGGCCTCCGACGTCGGTTCGAGCGCCCCGTCGACGACGTCGCCGTCCAGGGTC
>JALYVC010000022.1 GCA_030853445.1 Actinomycetota bacterium
CCTCAGGGTGGGGCACGGCACAGCGTCCGCGAAAGTGTGTGCTCACGCGGCTGGTGGGCGTGCACGGAACCGGGGCGATCAGCGGGAGGCAGCCCCCGCGGGTCTGGGCGACAAGCTCGGCCACGAGGACGTGCGTCCCGATGGCGAGGCCCGTGGCTCGAGCGACCTGCTCAGGCTGGCTTCAGGAGAGGTGGTACGGCCCGACGTCGGACTTGTGGCCGTCGTCGGCACCGACCCCGTCGCCGTGACCGGACTCGACCTGGTCCCCTCCGGCGGGGTGGGGCTCGAGCCGCACGACGACCGACTTCGACGACGGGCAGTTGCTGCCGATCGCCGTGTGGTCGAGGGGGATGAGCACGTTGGTCTCGGGGTAGTAGGCCGCCGCGCACCCGCGGGGAGTGTCGTAGGAGACGATCCGGAAGCGGGGCGCCGTGCGCTCGGAGCCGTCGGTCCACTCGCTGACCAGGTCGACCATGGCTCCGTCGCTGAGGCCGAGTGCACTGATGTCGTCGGGGTGCACGAAGACCACGCGACGGCCGTTCTTGACCCCCCGGTAGCGGTCGTCGAGACCGTAGATCGTCGTGTTGAACTGGTCGTGGCTGCGCATCGTCTGCAGCAGCAGGCGACCCTGAGGGACGTGCAGCACGTCGGTCGGGCTGACCGTGAAGACGGCCATCCCCTCGGGGTTGGTGAAGGTGCGGGTGTCGCGGGGTGGGTGCGGCAGCACGAAGCCACCAGGGCGGTCGACCTTCTCGGCATAGGCCGCGCACCCCGGGACGACGCGGGCGATGGACTCGCGGATGCGGGAGTAGTCGGCCCGGAACTGCGCCCACGGGATGTCGCCCACCGACGACGCGACCGCCTCGCCCAGACCACAGACGATGTCCACCTCGGAGCGCAGCATCGGGCCGGCCGGCTCGAGCGGGCCGTGCGAGGCGTGCACCGACGACATCGAGTCCTCGACCGTCACGCGCTGCAGGCGGCCCCCGGTGAGGTCCTTCTCACTGCGGCCGAGCACGGGCAGGATGACGGCGGTCTCGCCGCAGACGACGTGCGAGCGGTTGAGCTTGGTCGAGACCTGCACCGTGAGCGCGGCCTTGCGCATGGCGGCCTCGGCGACCACGGTGTCGGGCACCGCCGAGACGAAGTTGCCGCCCATGCCCATGAAGAACGACGCCTTGCCGTCGCGCAGGGCCCGGATGGAGTCGACGGTGTCGAGACCATGCTCGCGCTTGGGCTCGAAGTGGAACTCGTCGCGCAGCGCGTCGAGGAAGTGGTCGGGCACCTTCTCCCAGATGCCCATCGTGCGGTCGCCCTGCACGTTGGAGTGCCCGCGCACCGGGCACAGGCCGGCGCCCGGCTTGCCGATGTTGCCCTGCGCGAAGGCGAGGTTGGCGATCTCCTTGATGGTGGCCACCGAGTTGCGGTGCTGGGTGATGCCCATGGCCCAGCAGAACACGGTCTTCTTCGAGGCTGCGAGCATGCGGGCCGCGTCGGCGATCTCGGCTCGCGTCAGCCCGGTCGCCCGGTCGACCGCGTCCCAGTCGAGGTGGCGCAGGTGGTGGGCCCAGGCCTCGTATCCGGTGGTGTGCTGCTCGACGAAGGCGAGGTCGAGCACGGTGCCCGGCCGACCCGCGGCGGCTGCCTTGTCCTCCATCTCGAGCAGCAGGGCCCCGAGGGCCTGGAAGAGGGCGAGGTCGCCATTGATGCGCACCGGGAGGAAGAGGTCGGCGATCTCGGTGCCGATGCCCGTGATGCCGCGGGGCGTCTGCGGGTTGTCGAACTTCACCAGCCCGGCCTCGCGCAGGGGGTTGATCGCGATGATCTTCGCGCCCCTGCCCTTGGCGATCTCGAGCGCCTGCAGCATGCGGGGGTGGTTGGTGCCCGGGTTCTGCCCCGCGATGATGATCAGCTCGGCGTCATGGACGTCCTCGAGCGAGACGCTGCCCTTGCCGATGCCGATGGTCTCGGCCAGCGCGACCGAGGTCGACTCGTGGCACATGTTGGAGCAGTCGGGCATGTTGTTGGTGCCGAAGGAGCGCGCGAGCAGCTGGTAGGTGAACGCCGCCTCGTTTGAGGTCTTGCCCGAGGTGTAGAAGATCGCCTCGTCGGGGCTGGCGAGCCCCTTGAGGTGGTCGGCGATGACGCCGTATGCCTCGTCCCACGACACCGGCGTGTAGTGCGTGGCGCCGGCGCGCTTGACCATCGGCTGGGTAATGCGGCCCTGCTGGCCGAGCCAGTAGTCGGTGTGGCCCTCGAGCTCGGCGAGGGAGTGCTGGGCGAAGAACTCCGGGGTGACCCGTCTGGTCGTGGCCTCCTCGGCCACCGCCTTGGCGCCGTTCTCACAGAACTCTGCCGTGTGGCGGTGGTCGGGGCTGGGGTCAGGCCAGGCGCAGCCCTGGCAGTCGAAGCCGTCGACGTGGTTGAGCTTGAGCAGGCTCTTCGCTGCGCGGACGGGCCCCATGGCCTCGGTCGTGCGCTTCATCGCCACCGCGATCGCCGGCAGACCGACCGCCCAGGTCTTGGGGTGGGTGACCTCCAGGTCGCCTTCGTCGATCTCGTCGACCGGGCCGTTCCATCGCAGATTGAGCGCCATATCGAGGTTTCTACCCCACGCAACCCGGGCGCACACCCCGGCCCCTTTGCCGACGGCCCCGGGTCCTTGCACCGCGACCCGTCGTGGTACTGGCGGCTACCGGGGTGTACCCAGGTGGGTCGTGAGGAACTGCGTCGCCGCCAGCTCGCGGTAGAGCGGGTCGCGCTCGACCAGCTCGACATGGGTGCCGACGGCCCGCACCCGGCCGGCCTCCATCACGACGATCCGGTCGGCCGACGTGACGGTCGACAGGCGGTGCGCCACGACCAGCACGGTGGTGGTGCGGGCGACGTCGGAGACGATCTCGCGCAGGGCAGCCTCGTTGACCGCGTCGAGCTGGGAGGTCGCCTCGTCGAGGAGCAGCAGCCGCGGTCGGCGCAGCAGGGCCCGTCCGATGGCGACCCGCTGGCGCTCGCCGCCCGAGAGCTTCATCCCGCGGTGGCCGACGGTCGTGTCGAGCCCGTCGGGCAGGGCGGCCACCATCGCGGCCAGGCGGATCGTCTGCAGCACCCGATGCAGGTCGCCCTCGCTGGCGTCGGGCGCGGCGAAGAGCAGGTTGTCGCGCAGGGTGCCCGACAGCACAGGAGCATCCTGCTCGACATAGCCGATCGAGGCCCGCAGACTCGCCACCGACCAGTCACGCACGTCGGTGCCGTCGACGACGACCCTGCCCCGATCGCACTCGTAGAAGCGCTCGACCAGCGACAGAACGGTGCTCTTGCCCGCCCCCGACGGCCCGACGAAGGCCGTGAGACCGCGGGGTGGGATGACGAAGTCGACGTGGTCGAGCACGGGGGGGAGGGTGGGGCCGTAACGGAAGTCGACGTGCTCGAAGGTGACGGAGGCGGCCCCCTGCGCAGATGGGCGAGGCGTACCGGCGCAGCCAGCAAGGCCGCACGGCTCCACCGGCAGCGCGTCGACCTCGCGGATGCGGGCCACGGCTGCGGCGCCCACGTGGTACTGCGTGACGGCTCCCGCGAGCTGGCCCACGGGTGCGATGAGGAAGAAGACGTAGAGCAGGAAGGCCACGAGGGTACCGATTCCGATGCTGCCCGACGAGACCCGCGCCCCGCCCACGCTGAGGACGGCGACGAACGCCACCTGCACGGCCAGCCCTGCGGCGCTGCCCGCCACGGCGCCCCAGGTCGCTGCCCGCACGCTCGCCCCCCACGCCTGCACCGCCGCGGCGTCGAGCCGCTGACCCTCACGGCCTTCGGCGCCCGAGGCCTTCACCGTGCGGAAGGCCCCGAAGACGCGCTCCAGAGCCGCTCCCATGGCCCCTACCGAGTCCTGGGCATGACGCGAGGCCCGGTTGATCCGGGGCACGACCAGGCCGACCACCACGACCGCGAGAGCCACGGCGGCCACCGTCACGGCGAGCATGACGAGGTCGAGCACGGCCATGAGCACCAGGGTGGCGGCGAAGGTGAGCAAGCCGGTGACCCCACCGACGAGGGACCCGAGGATCACCTCGCGCAGCAGGGTGGTGTCGGCCGTCACCCGTGACATCAGGTCACCGGGCTCGTGGCGCTCCACCGCCGACAGCCGCAGCCGCAGCAGCCGGGAGAGCAGACCCCGACGGGCCGTGAGGACCACCGACTCCGCGGTGCGCCGCAGGACGTAGCCGCCCAGGGCACCGACCACCGCGTTGGCGACGACCAGGAGGGTCATCACCGCGACCAGACCGGTGACCGAGCGGTCGGTGCCGAGCGCGGCGATGAGCTCGCGGACCACCAGCGGCAGCGCGAGACCGCTGGCCGCGGTCGCGAGGCTGAGCCCGCCTCCCGCCAGCAGCATCCGCCAGTGCGGGCGGGCGTACGCCGCCAGGACCCGCCAGGCCGGCGTGTCGTCCACCGCGGTCTCCCCCTCGGGTGCCGCGGCCAGTGAACCCGAGCGGCGACCCATGCCGTCAGCCTACGGCGGGCGGGCGCACTGGGCCGGGTGGCTCCCGCGGCTCCCGCACGGTACTGATGGGGCATGCGCCTGCCCTTCCACCGTCCGGACCCTACCGGCGTCCCCTCGCCCGGCACCGTCGGGCTCCGCGACGACGACGGCTATGTCGACCTCGCCTCGTACGCCGCCATCGGCGACGGCCGCACCGTCGCGCTGGTGGCCCGGGACGGGCGCATCGACTGGCTGCCCGTGCCGGCCCTCGACGGCACGGTGCCCTTCGGGGCCCTGCTCGACGCACCGCACGGTGGCTACGTCGCGCTCGAACCCGACCAGCCGTATGCCGTGGAGCGCGCCTACGCGTCCTCGACCAACGTGCTGACGACGACCTTCACCACCGCCGACGGCTCGGTGCGGGTGACCGACTCGCTCAACACCGGTGTCGCGGGGCGGCTGCCGTGGCTCGAGCTGGCCCGACGGATCGACGGTCTCGACGGGTCGGTGCGGCTGCGCGGGGAGATCGCCCCCGGCACCTGTTTCGGCACAGCCTCCCCGTGGGCCTTCGACTCGGCCTCCGGGACCATCCTGCGCGTCGACGGTCTCACCATCGCCCCCCGCACCCTGGCTGACGACGGGGTCGAGGTCGACGACGCCGGGGTGCGGGTCAGCTACACGACCTCACCTGGCTCACGGCACCTGCTCGCGTTGGTGGCGTCGGAGGACCAGCCCCTGGTGCTACCCGACCCCGAAGAGGTCGACCGCGGCGTGGATCGCACGGTCGCTTCCTGGGAACGTTGGTCGCGCGAGCTGCACTGGGACGGCCCGTGGGCCGAGCACGTCACCCGCAGCACCCTGCTGCTGAAGCTGCTCGTCTTCGCGCCCAGCGGGGCCATGGCGGCGGCGGCGACGACGTCGCTCCCCGAGTGGCACGACGGCTACGGGGCGTGGGACTACCGATATGCGTGGGTGCGCGACACGGCCTACAGCCTCACGGCGCTCTTCCGTTTCGGGGTGAGGGAGGAGACGCACGCCGCGATCGCCTGGATGCTGCGGACCATCGGCGCCTTCGGCTCCGATGGGCCGGACGGGCGCGAGCCGGCCGTCTTCTACCGGCTCGACGGCGGCGACCCCGGTGACACGGTCGAGCAGCTCGACGTGCCGGGATGGCGCCGCACCGGCACGGCCGTCTCGGGCAACCGGGCCGCCGGACAGCTACAGCTGGGCGTCTTCGGTGACGTCTTCAGCATCGTGCAGCTGTGGGTCGACAACGGCAACCTGCTCGACGACCGCACCTCGCTGGTGCTCACCGGCATCGCCGACCGTGCGGCCGACAGCTGGCGACGACCCGACGCCGGCATGTGGGAGCTCGAGCAGACGCGCCACTACACGACGTCGAAGCTCGGCTGCTGGCAGGCACTGACCCACGCCGCACACCTCGCCGAGCTCGGTCAGATCCCGGGCGACGCCGACCGGTGGCGACGGGAGGCCGACCGGATCAGGGCCTGGGTCGACGAGCACGCCTGGGACGACGAGCAGGGGGCCTACACCTGGTATCCCGGCACGCGCGAGCTCGATGCGTCGATCGTGCTGCACGCGATCAGCGGCTTCGACCGGGGGCCGCGGATGTCGTCGACCCTCGACGCCCTGCGCCGTGAGCTCGGTGACGGCCCCCACCTCTACCGCTTCTCGGGGGCCGCCGCGGTGGAGGGCGCCTTCGTCGCCTGCTCGTTCTGGATGGTGTCGGCCCTGGCCCTGGTCGGGCGGCGGGACGAGGCGGTGGCCCTGATGGACGAGCTCGTCGACAGCATCCCCAACGACGTGGGGGTGCTGTCCGAGATGGTCGACCCTGCCACCGGTAGCTTCCTGGGCAACCTCCCCCAGGCGCTGTCCCACCTGGCGCTCGTCAATGCCGCGATCACGGTGCAGACCGGCGAGCGCTGAGAGGCCGCATCCCTCGGGACCGACCCGGCCGCAGCCCCTGTCCACCTCAGCCCGTCGTCAGCACCACCCGGGTCAGCGCGAAGGCACTGCCCGTCGGCCAGCTGAGGCGCACCGCGGCGGCCTGCACGAGGGCGACCGAGACGGCATACGCCCCGGAGTCGCGGGTGACCGAGGTCGCCGCCACGCGCACCCAGGCGCCCGAGCCCGACTGTGTCTCGACCACCGGCGGGGCGGCGACCGACCCGGAGAGCACGAAGCGTGCCGCCGTGGCGCCTGCCGCGGACCACGTCATCCAGCCGGCTCCACCGGCAGCCGGGGCGACGGCCACCGCGCCGGCTCGCGGAGTGCGCACCAGCCCATCCGAGTGGCCGGAGGTGACGTAGAAGTCCTCGAGCACGTCGGTCACAGCGCCCCCGGCGACCGGGGCGCGCAGGGGGCTCGACCGGGACAGGGTGCGCCCGCTCGCATCGAGCGCCGAGACGACGTAGGTGCTGTCACCGGCCGAGGGGGGCGGAGCCCAGCTGGTCACCTGCGCGGGCAGGAGCGGGCCCACTGACGTGGTGCGCCCGGCCGTCCACTCGACCCGGTAGGCGCCGGCGCCGGCGCTGCCCCGCCACCTCAGCTGTCGGCCCCCCGGGCTCGACGGGGCGCTCACCGCGGTGATCACCGGCGGTTCGACCAGGCCCACGTCGGGTCCGGTCGTCACTGCCGGTCCCGAGACCCCCGCGGCGCCCGCGGCGAGCGCCGCACCGAAGCGCACGATGCTGGATACGGCCGCCTGCATGGCCGGCGTGTCGCCGGGCGCGTGCATCGTGTAGCCGTCGTCGTGCTGCACGAAGCCGTAGTGGTCGGCGTGCGGGAAGAGCGACCAGACGGCGGCGCCGGAGACCTGGGGGTCGTCGGCAAGCGCCGACAGGTTGGCGTCGGTGGCCTCGGTCGAGGGGTACTCCCCCACGATGAAGACCTTTCCGGCAGCGGTGACGGCGGCCGCGTCCTCGCGGACCGCGGCGACGTCGAGGGGGTAGTAGTGCGAGTCGGAGATGTCGACCGCCGACGACGCCGTCACCGCCTCGTCGACCCGCCAGGAGCGGCCGGCCGCCACCAGCTGTGAGGGGGCGAGACCCTTGACGAAGAGCGCGTTCGACTGCACCCAGTCGGGCGTGGCGTCGTCCATCTCGTTGCCGAGCTCCCACGCCATGATCGTGGGGTCGTCGGCGTAGCGCAGCCCGGTGAAGCGGTTGACGTGCGTGAGCAGGCCGCGCACGTAGGCCTGGTAGGCCGAGCGGGCTCGGGCGTCGGTGTAGAAGGCGGACCCGTGGTCGGCGGTGCTCAGCCCCAGCCAGCGCAGGAAGTCGTAACGACCCCCGTGGTAGTAGCTCCAGTTGTCGGTGAGCGGCACGATGAGCCGCAGGCCGAGCCGGCCCGCCTGGGCCACCGTGTAGTCCATGGTGTCCCACGCCGCGGGGTTGGTGGCTCCGTACGACGGCTCGAGCGACTCGGGCCCGCCGGTCGAGATGCCCACGGTGTGGGCGCGCACAACGCTGAGCCCCAGTTGTCGGGCGGTGCGCAGGCCGTCGCGGATGCGGAAGAAGGAGGGATAGCCGACCGCGCGTGGCCCGTCGGGGTCGACGCCGCCGACGTTCTCGTCCAGGCCCGTCCAGTAGAGGTTCGCGCCCGAGAACCGGAAGGGTCGCCCGCCCAGCGTGAGGGAGGACCCGCTGCGGGTGACGAAGCCCGGGGCCGCCGCGGGTGCCGAGGACGGACGGGCCGGAGCCGTCACCCCGAGGGCGGTGGAGGCGGCGACCGTCGGGACGAGAGCGAGGGTCACCGCCAGGACGACGTGCGCCCGCGACCGCAGGGGGAAGCGCAGCAAGGCGCGCAGGGGCGACGGGGAGACCATGCTCCCGAGAGTGCCCGGTCAACGGCGACTAATCTAGACAAAAAGGTCTATTTCTATCGGTCCGGACGGTCCGATCTGCGCCACCGGGCCACGAGCGCGCGCCCGGAACCCCTCACCCCATCCCACTTCGAGCCCCCCGCCTGGACGAAGCGCGAGCAGACCTCGGCTCCGCAGCGACCGCAGTCGGAGCCGGCGCGGAAGTGCCGGTGGGTGTCCAGCATGTGGCCACACGTGCACAGGCCACGATTAGACTCTGACACGTTTTAGACCCTTCTGTCATGAATTCGGTGGATGACGCTTCAGTGGAAGGTTCAATCTTCTGGAATCCTCGTCCCGACATCCCCATCCGAACGGAGGATGTTGACCGAAGCCCTTCCACAAGCGCTTCGAAGATCCAGACCACCACGGTTACGTGGTCGGGCATCAATGGCGAGCTCCGGGGTACTGGGTCGTTGCGTTTTCCACCAAACGGAGAAGACTCATGACCTCAACAGCCAATCGTGCCACGTCGACCTCGCGGACGGCGTGGAAGCGCCATCCCGACCGCAACAGCCACCGCTACGGTGCCGCCACCATCGGCAGCACCGTCTCAGGATCTGCCCGTCAGGGCGCCGGCCACAGCACCCGCCGGCCCGCCGGCCCGACGATCTCGATCATCGTGCCGGCCCGCAACGAGGCCCGCAACCTGGAGATCGTCCTCCCGCAGCTGCCCCCCGTGCACGAGGTGATCGTGGTGGACGGGCACTCGAGCGACGACACGGCCGAGGTCGTGCAGCGGGTCATGCCGCAGGCTCGCTTCGTCCAGCAGACCCGCAAGGGCAAGGGCAACGCCCTCGCCTGCGGCTTCGAGGCCGCCACCGGTGACGTCATCGTGATGTTCGACGCCGACGGCTCCGCCGACGCGGCCGAGATCGAGGCCTACGTCACGGCCCTGCGGTCCGGGGCCGACTTCGCCAAGGGCAGCCGAGTGATCGCCGACGGCGGCAGCGAGGACATCACCTGGCTGCGCGACGCAGGCAACCGCGGCCTGACCGCCGTGGTCAACGTGCTCTTCCGCACCCGCTACACCGACCTCTGCTACGGCTACAACGCCTTCTGGCGCGACATCCTGCCGACCCTCGCGATCCCGTCCACCCGGGGTGAGGAGCCGCAGTGGGGGGACGGCTTCGAGATCGAGACCCTGATCAACTGCCGGGTGGCCGCAGCCGACCTCGCCATCCACGAGGTGCCGAGCATCGAGCTGCGGCGCATCCACGGTGAGAGCAACCTCAACACCTTCCGCGACGGCTTCCGGGTGCTCAGGACGATCATGACCGAGCGTCGCGGACGCGGGCAGTCACACCAGTCCGTGCCTGCCGCCGACTCGATCTCGGTGCAGCACACCCAGGCCGGCGACCGCCTGCAGGATGCGGTGCAGCTGCAGGGCGACCAGGCATGACCGGCGGGCCCCGGGTCCTCGTCGTCGGGGCCGGCTGGCGGTTCACCTCCGGCATCAGCTACTACACCTGCCGCCTGACCAACGCCCTCGCCCAACGGCTGCCGACCGACGCCCTCCTCGTGCGGCGGCTGGTGCCGAAGGCGCTCTACCCGGGGCGCGACCGGGTGGGACAGGTCGTCAACGACATCGCCTACGACCCCACCGTCACCGTGCTCGAGGGTCTCGACTGGTACTGGGGGGCGTCGATGACCCGTTCGCGCCGCTTCCTGCAGGCGCGTGGTCCCGACGTCGTCATCCTGCAGTGGTGGACCGGTGCCACGCTGCACAGCTACCTGCGCCTCGCCCTCCTGGCGAGGCGCCGGGGAGCCAAGGTCGTCATGGAGTGGCACGAGGTGCAGGACACCGGTGAGGCCCGCATCCCCGGGGTGACGCGCTACGTGAGAGCCGCCATGGGGCTGCTGCTGCGCCGCGTCGACGCCCACGTCGTGCACTCGGCCCACGACCTCGAGCTGCTCGAGGCGGCCTACGGGCTGCGCGCCGACACCCACGACGTCACGGTCGTGCCCCACGGGCCCTACGACCACGTGGGTGCGACCCCGGCCGGCGACGGTGGCTCCGAGGACGGGCCCGACGGCCGCAGAGCGCCCGAGAAGCCGTTCACGTTGCTCTTCTTCGGCATCATCCGTCCCTACAAGGGACTCGAGGACCTCGTCGAGGCCTTCTCGTCGCTGCCCGACGACGTGCGCGAGCACATCCGCCTGCGCATCGTCGGCGAGACCTGGGAGGGCTGGGACACGCCCCTGCAGGCTGTGGCCGCGTCGGCTGCGCGTGACCGCATCGACGTCGTCAACCGCTACGTCACCGACGCCGAGGTGCGAGAGCACTTCGCGCAGGCCGACGCGGTGGTCCTGCCCTACCGTCGCTCCTCGGCCTCGGGCCCGCTGCACATGGCGATGAGCGCCGGCCTGCCGGTCGTCGTCACCGCCGTCGGAGGCCTGGTCGACGCCGCCGGGGACTACGAGGGCGTGACGTTCGTTCCCCCTGAGGACACCGCCGCCCTGGCCGAAGCGCTCCGCGCCCTCCCCGCCCAGCGGGGTCGGCGATACACCGACCCCCACACCTGGGAGCGCAGCGTCGAGGCCTACCTGCGGGTCTTCACCGGTCTCGGGCTCACGGTTTCCGCGGCTGTCGCCCCCGCGCCTGTCACCCCCGAGGGTGTCGCCCCCGACGACGTCATCCGCCGGCCGGACGTCTCCGTGGCGTCCTGACGGCCCCCTGATCATCAGCCCGCACCCCGCATCGGAAGGCAGCACCACATGACCCACCCGTCCACCATCCGCCCCAAGAGCCGCAACGCCGGCCTCGTGGCTTTCTCCCTGCTGGCCGCCCTCGTGACGTCCTTGTTCGTCGCGGGTCCCGCCCACGCCGACACCACCACCGCAGGTGCGACCCCCCCGGGCAAGGCCTGGATCCGGGCCGGGCACTTCGTGCCGGGCTTCGGGGCCGCCCGCGTCGACCTGCGCCCCACGACCGGTCAGGCCTCCGCGATCGTCATGTCCCCCAACGCCACCTACGGTGACGTGACGTCCTACCAGAAGATCCAGCCGGGCACCTACGTCGTCGACGTCCGCTCGTCCGACGCCGGCCAGGCGTCGTCGCCGATGCTGTCGCGCTCCTTCACGGTCGCGGCCGGCACGGCGAGCACCGTGGCCGTGCTCGGCGCCGCGAGCGCTCCCCGCCTCGCGGTGCTGACCGACGACCTGACCCCCCCGGCCGCCGGCACCGCCCGGGTGCGGGTGCTGTCGGCCTCGGCGAACGCCTCGAGCCTCACCGTGCAGGCCGTCAACGGTCCGCTGGTCGCCAAGGGCGCCGTCCTCGGCCAGACCACGGCCTACACCACGGTCCCGCAGGGCAGGTGGACCCTCGCCCTTTCCGGGGCGAACGGCTCGACCTCCAGCCAGAGCGTCAACCTGGCCAGCGGCAGCGTCTACACCGCCGTCGCCCTCGACACCGGCAGCACCGGCGTGCGGCTGGCGATCGTCACCGACGCCGCCGGAGCGGCCATGACGCCGACGGGCGCCGCCGCCACCGGCCTCGGTGGTGCTTCCACCCCGGCCGCGAGCAGCAGCCTCGCCCTCGGCGGTCCGCTCGGCCTCGCGGGTCTCCTCGCCCTCGTGCTCGTCGGCTTCGCCTCCGTCCGGTATGCCGCGTTGCGCCGGACCCGCCACACCGCGCCCGCCGTCGCGCGCGCCACCCGGACGGTGCGCTGACCCATGCGC
>JALYVC010000099.1 GCA_030853445.1 Actinomycetota bacterium
GGCTCAGCCTCCGGCACGACCGCGTCGGGCGGGTGGCCCGATCTCGAGCGGGCGATGGCCGACCTGCGCTCGCAGGCGCGAGGCGGTTGGGGGACGCGAGGGCTCACGCCTGCGCAGATCGGCGAGGTCCTCGCCATCCTCACCGACGCGTCGGTGAGGCTTCGTGACGTCGTCACTCGGGGCCACTGACGGGGCGCCGCGGCAGGGTCAGAGGACCGCGCCACCCTCGCGACCCACGTCGGGGCCGCCTGCACCCTCGTCCGTGCCGTGGCCCGAGCGGCCCGGGACGGCCACGGCGCTGACGACCGCCACGACCACGACCACCCCGAGCCCGACCCCGAGCAGCATCTGACCAGCCTGGACGAGGGCTACCGTGACCGGGGCCAGCACGAGGTTCCACACGATGGTTGCCGTACGGGGCCACGCCGCCCGGCGCCACCAGCCCGCGGCCAGGATGGCCAGGGCCCCTGCCACGATGACGAACAGCACGACGGAGGAGATCACGCCTGCCCCGTCGGCACCCTCGCCACGACCCAGCTCGACGAGGTAGTAGACCGCGACCGCGGCGACGAGCAGCGCCTGCAGCCCGGTGACGAGGCAGACGGTCAGACGGGCGGGAGTCACTCGTCGAGACTACCCAGCGCCTGGCACGAGCGTCACCGCACCAGCCCGACGCGCGCCCCGCCACTGACCCGATCTCGATCGATATATCCTGATTGCCAGCCGATCAGCCATCTCCCAGCAGATTGCTATACATCGCATTACCGACTAAACGTGCATTTCGTCGGACTACCGAGGCGTGCGCGATGCTCCGCGGGGCGTCCCTTGAAGGACGAGGTATGTTTCGATGTCGAAACACTTGTGTCACCGGGGGTCAACAGGAGATCATGGTCGCTGGCCCGGAACACTGGCCGCCTGCTTGTCGTTGCCCCTGAGAGGGTGACACAAGACCGACGATGACGTCGTGCTGGCGAGCCCCGACGGCCCGCGGAGGCGCGACATCCGTGCCCGCAAACTCCCCCCGAAAACAGCAGACCCTGTCCTTGACAGATCCTGCGAACGAGACGAAACACTGACGACATACACATGAGCGCAACGACATACACCCGACCGAATACTCCCCACCAGGGCCGCACCCGTGGGCTCCCGACGCCTGTCCGATCGACGTCGTCGACCGCGGACCCCCTACCCCGCACGACAAGGAGCACGATCACCATGGACTGGCGCGACCGCGCTGCCTGCCTCGACGAGGACCCCGAGCTCTTCTTCCCCATCGGGAACACCGGGCCGGCGATCCTGCAGATCGAGGAGGCCAAAGTCGTGTGCCGTCGGTGTGACGTCGTCGACACCTGCCTGAAGTGGGCCCTCGAGTCCGGTCAGGACGCCGGCGTGTGGGGCGGTCTCTCCGAGGACGAGCGACGCGCCCTCAAGCGCCGCAACGCCCGCGCCCGCCGGGCCGGCTGACCGTTCCACATCCCCTGCTGGCGTGCAGGTGGCCGGGAGCCGCCGCCGTCAGCGAGGGACGACCGTCCGAGAACCCGCTGAGGTGCTCGGCGACCCGTCGCCGGGCAGGGAACGCAGCAGTGCGGTGAACTCCACGACCGTCCCGTGAGGGTCGGCGTCGCGCCAGGTGATGCGCCCACGCAGGTCCTGCACGAGCGACTGCACGATCTGGGTGCCGAGTCCCGACCCCGGTCGGCGGCCTCCGACGGGGAGGCCCGCACCGTCGTCGGCGATGCACACCCGCAGGAGGTCAGAACCCTCGGTGCCGACCTCTCGACCGATGTCGATCGAGACGGTGCCACCGGTCTCGGCCAGTCCGTGCTCGATGGCGTTCTGCACGAGCTCACTGAGGATCATCGCGAGCGAGGTCGCGTCCTCGGCGCGCAGCCGGCCCCAGGGCTCACCGGTGCGCTCCCGCTTGATCGGCTTGTCGTAGGCCGCCACCTCGACCACGGCCCGGAAGCAGCGCTCGGCGACGTCGTCGAAGTCGACCGTCTCGTCGAACCCCTGGCTGAGCGTCTCGTGCACGAGGGCGATGGTGCCGACCCGGCGCACGGCCTCGTGCAGAGCTGCCTGCCCGCTCGGGTCTGCCGTACGACGAGCCTGCAGCCGCAGGAGGGCGGCGACCGACTGCAGGTTGTTCTTGACCCGGTGGTGGATCTCGCGGATCGTGGCGTCCTTGGTGAGCAGCTCCTGCTCGCGCCGACGCAGCTCGCTGACGTCGCGCACCAGCAGCAGGGCGCCGAAGCGCTGGCCCACCTCGGTGAGCGGGATGGCTCGCATCGAGATGACGGCGCCGCGACCGACGACCTCGGTGCGCCAGGGCTGTCGACCGGTCAGCACCAGGGGCAGCCCCTCGTCGACCGGTGAGCTGTCGCGCAGGACCGAGGTGACGATGCGACTGAGCGACTCGCCGATGACGTCACCGACGTAGCCCAGTCGGTGGGTGGCCGAGACCGCGTTGGGGCTGGCGTAGGACACGATCCCCTCGACGTCGAGCCGCACGACACCGTCACCGACCCGGGGAGCGCCCCGGCGCAGCCCCGTCGGGGCGGCCGAGTGCGGGAACTCGCCGCCCGCGATCATCCGCGAGAGCGCGTCGGCCGTGGCGAGGTAGGTCAGCTCGAGACGGCTGGGCGTGCGCATCATCGACAGGTTGGTGTGCCGGCTGATGACCGCCACCGACCGCCCGCGCCGCACGACCGGGATCGCCTCCTCGCGCACCGGCAGGTCGTCTCGCCACTCGGTGTCACGCTCTCGCACGATCCGGCGCTCGGCGAAGGCCTGCTCGAGTGAGTCCCCGCGGGCCTTGCTGGCGTAGGTGCCGACCTGGTCCTCGTAGAAGACCAACTGACCGGTGGTGGGCCGGACGTGCGCGACGGCGTGCCACTGCACCCTGGACGAGCGCACCCACAGCACGAGGTCCGCGAAGGAGAGGTCGGACAGCAGCTGCCAGTCGCCGACGAGCAGATGGAGCCACTCGACGTCGGCGACCTCGAGCGTCGAGTGCTCGTGGAGGAGCTCAGCGAGCGTGGGCACTAGCGGAGCCTAGTCGGCAGCCGGGACCGCGGGCACCACCGCAAACCCCACCTCGGCTGCCGTCGAGCAGGCGCTGGCGGGGGGTCCGCCGTCACCGGCGCGGCCCGGCGCTGCGCAGCACCGAGCGGAGCGTGCGCAGCGCCACCGACAGGGCGGCGATCCCGACCGTGTCGAGCCGCTCGACCCCCGTCAGCGCCGTGCGGGCGCGGGTCAGCGCCTCGTGGTTGGCCTGTGCCCACCGCTCGAACCGGCCCGCCGGGGCCTCGTCGTCCGGGTCGGCCTCGCTGGCGGCGAGGACCGCCCGGGTGAGCGAGTCGAGGACGGCATACAGGTCGTCGCGCATGGCGCCTCGCGCCAGGGCGTCCCACCGGTCGTCACGCGGGAGCCGGGAGACGCGCGAGAGCATGCGGTCGATCCCGAGACGCTCGGAGCAGTGGTAGTAGACCCCGGCGACCTCGTGGGGGCCCTGCCCGGTGTCGTGCGCGATCTCGACGATGTCGAGCAGCGAGAAGAGGTCGAGCAGCCCGGCCGCGCGTAGCGCGAGGGGGAACGGGGCGCCCAGCTCCTCGAGCTGGGCGGCTCGCGCCATCAGGCGCTCCCGCTCGTCGCCCTGGAGCAGGTCGTGGATCTGCGGGGCGAACTGCGACACCGGCCCACGGAAGCGCTCGACCTCGGCACCCACGTCGATGGTACCCGGTCGGGTGGTGAGGAACCACCGGGCGGCCCGGTCGAGCAGCCGGCGGAACTCGAGGTAGAGGGCGGTCTGGACGGCGGTCGGCACCTGGTTGTCGAGCGCCTCGATCGCCGTCACCCACGAGGTGAGGTCGAACACCTCACGGCAGACGACGAACGCCCGGGCGAGGTGCTCGGCCTCGGCCCCCGTCTCCTCGCTGGCGCGGAAGCCGAAGGTGATGCCCCCGCGGTTGATGATCGAGTTGACGACCGCCGTCGTGACGATCTCGCGGCGCAGAGGGTGGGTGGCGAGCCGGTCGGCCAGCTGCTCGCGGATGGGGGCGGGGAAGTAGCCGACGAGGGTCGAGTGGAACCACGGGTCGTCGGGCAGACCCGTCGGCAGCAGGTCGTGCTTGAGAGCCAGCTTGGCGTAGGCGACGAGCACCGAGAACTCCGGTGAGGTCAGCCCCAGCCCGGCCTCGTGACGGCGGGCGATCTCGGCGTCGCTGGGCAGGAACTCGAGGCTGCGGTCGAGGTCACCGCGCTGCTCCAGCCAGTGGATGAGCCGCTGGTGCACCGGGAGCATGGCGTGCTCCTGGGCCCTGGCGTTGCCAAGCAGCACGTTCTGCTCGTAGTTGTCGCGCAGCACCTGGGCGGCGACCTCGTCGGTCATCGAGTGCAGGAGGCTGTTGCGCTGCTTGAGGGTGAGGTCACCCTCGCGCACCAGGTCGGTGAGCAGGATCTTGATGTTGACCTCGTGGTCGCTGGTGTCGACCCCGGCGGAGTTGTCGATGGCGTCGGTGTTGACCCGCACCCCCGCCTGCGCAGCCTCGATGCGCCCGAGCTGGGTCAGGCCGAGGTTGCCGCCCTCGCCGACGACGCGCACCCGCAGCTGCGCCCCGTCGACCCGGATCGCGTCGCCCGCCCGGTCGCCGACGTCGTCGTGCGACTCGGTACCGCTCTTGACGTAGGTGCCGATCCCGCCGTTCCACAGCAGGTCGACCGGGGCGAGCAGGATGGCGTGGATGAGCTCGGAGGGCGTCATGCTCCGGGTGCCGCTGGGCAGGTCGAGGGCACGCGCGACCTCGGGGGTGACGGGCACCGACTTGGCGGCCCGCGCGTGGATCCCCCCGCCGTCGCTGAGGAGCGAGGTGTCATAGTCGGCCCACGAGGAGCGTGGCAGCTCGAAGAGTCGCTGCCGCTCGGCGTAGGAGCTCGCGGCGTCGGGGGTGGGGTCGAGGAACACGTGCCGGTGGTCGAAGGCCGCGACGAGCCGGATGTGGGGTGACAGCAGCATGCCGTTGCCGAAGACGTCGCCACTCATGTCGCCGATGCCGACGACCGTGACGTCCTGGCTCTGGGTGTCGACGCCGAGCTCGCGGAAGTGCCGCTTCACCGACTCCCACGCCCCGCGGGCGGTGATGCCCATCACCTTGTGGTCGTAGCCCTCCGACCCACCCGACGCGAAGGCGTCGTCGAGCCAGAAACCGTAGTCCTGGGCGAGGCTGTTGGCGATGTCGGAGAAGCTCGCGGTGCCCTTGTCCGCGGCCACGACGAGGTAGGTGTCGTCGGGGTCGTGGCGCACCACCGAGGCCGGTGGCACGACCTCGCCGGAGACGAGGTTGTCGGTGAGGTCGAGCAGGCCCGAGATGAAGAGCCGGTAGGCGGCGACTCCTTCCGCCAGCCAGGCTTCCCGGTCGACACCGGGATCGGGCAGCTGCTTGGCGAAGAACCCGCCCTTGCTGCCCGTCGGCACGATGACGGCGTTCTTGACCATCTGCGCCTTTACCAGGCCCAGCACCTCGGTGCGGAAGTCCTCGCGCCGGTCGCTCCAGCGCAGCCCGCCACGAGCCACCTTGCCGAAGCGCAGGTGCACACCCTCCACCCGTGGCCCGTAGACCCAGATCTCGAACATGGGGCGGGGCTGCGGCAGGTCGGGCACCGCGTGGGGGTCGAGCTTGAGGCTGACGTAGGGCGCAAAGGCCCCGTGCTCGTCGCGCTGGTAGAAGCTGGTGCGCAGCCCGGCCCGGATGACTCCGAGCAGGGCCCGGATGATCCGGTCGTGGTCGAGGCTCGCGACGTCGTCGAGCCGCGCGACGACCGAGGCCGCGACCGCCTCCTCGGCGTCGCGACGGGCATCACCCGGCAGCCCGTCGTACCGGCTGGGGTCGAAGCGGGTCTCGAAGAGCTCGACGAGCGCGCGCGCGATGACGGCGTTGGAGACCAGAGCGGCCTGGACGTAGTCCTGCGAGAAGGTGGAGCGCGTCTGGCGAAGGTACTTCGCGACCATGCGCAGGACGACGACCTGCCGCCAGGTCAGCCCCGCCCCGAGGACGAGGCCGTTGAAGCCGTCGGACTCCGCCTCACCGCACCAGACGGCGCGCACCGCGTCCTGCAGCAGCGTACGACGCGCCTCCCGGTCACCGGCGACGCCCCAGTCGGAGGCGCGCGCGGCGCGCAGACCGAAGTCGTAGACGTGCACCATGACGCCGTCGGCGCGGTGCACCTGATAGGGGCGCTCGTCGACGACCTCCACGCCGAGGTCGGTGAAGAGTGGGAGGACCTGCGTCAGCGACAGCGCACCCCGACGGTAGAGCTTGAACCGCCGCTCGTTGCCGGCGGATCCGGGCTCCTGGTAGAGGTTGAGCTCGACCGCCTCGTCGGTGTCGAGGCTCTCCATGCGCCGCAGGTCCCCGACGGCGACGCGGGGGTGGAAGTCCTCCTTGTAGGCCTCCGGGAACGACCGCCCGTAGAGGCCGACGAGCCGGCCACCGGCCTCCTCGCCGAGGTCGGAGCGGATGGCCTCGGCGACGTCTTCCTCCCACGTGCGGGTGGCGTCGACGATGTCGCGCTCGAGGGAGGCGACGTCCACGGCCGGCACGCTCTCTCCCCGAGTGACCCGCACCACGAAGTGCAGTCTCGCGAGGGCGGACTCGCCCACACGGGTGGAGAAGTCGATGCTGCTGGCGTGGAAGGCGCGGCGCAGGATCACCTCCATCTTCAGCCGGACCGCGGTGTTGTAGCGGTCGCGTGGGAGGTAGACCAGGCACGACATGAAGCGGCCGTAGACGTCCTGTCGCAGAAACAGGCGGGTGCGCCGGCGCTCCTGCAGCCGCAGCACCTCGAGGGTGGTCTCGAGCAGCTCGTCGGTGGGGGTCTGGAGCAGCTCGTCACGCGGGTAGCTCTCCATCACCTCGAGCAGGTCCTTGCCCGAGTGGCTGTCGACGGTGAAGCCGGCCCGGTCGAGCAGCTCGTGCACGCGGTCGTCGAGGATGGGGATGCCGAGGATCGACTCGGTGTAGGCGCTCGAGGCCAGCAGCCCGAGGAAGCGTCGCTCACCCGTGACCGCCCCCTGCTCGTCGAACGTCTTGATGCCGACGTAGTCGAGGTAGACGCTGCGGTGGACCGTCGCGCGGGAGTTCGCCTTGGTGAGGATGAGCAGCTGGGGCTCACGGGCCTTCATCCGGGCGGCGGGGGTCAGCGGTGTGCGGGGGGCGTGAGTGCTCTCCTCGTCGTGGCGCAGGATGCCGAGGCCCGAGCCGGGCACGATCTCGAGGGTCTCCTGGCCACCGTCGCCCACCAGGACGTACTCACGGTAGCCGAGGAAGGTGAAGTGGTGGTCGGCGAGCCAGTCGAGGAAGCGTGCGGTCGCCATGGCCTCGTCGGACGAGACACCGCTCGGGGGCTCGGTGCGCAGCTGGCCGGCGATCTGGGAGCAGCGGGCCCACATCCGTGGCCAGTCGTCGACTGCGTCGCGCACGTCGCTCAGCACCTGCTGCAGGGAGGCGGCGATGGCCGCCCGCTCGTCGTCGGAGGCGACCCGGTCGATCTCCAGGTGCATCCACGACTCGACCGTCGTGCCGGCCTCCGGGACGGGGGGCGGGTCGGAGTCGAGCACCTCCAGCAGCACCCCGTCGGTGTCGCGGCGGACGACGAGCTGCGGGTGCACGAGCAGGTGGATGGTGCGGTCGCGGCGGGTCAGCTCGGCCGTCACCGAGTCGACGAGGAAGGGCCGGTTGTCGGTGACGACCTGGACGACCGTGTGCCCGCTCGACCATCCGTCGGAGGCGACGTCGGGGTTCATCACGCAGACGTCGACCGTGCCGACCGGGCGGGAGGCCGCGAGCTCGCGGTGGGACAGCGCCGCGCCCAGGAGGTCGGCGGGCTCGCGGGCCAGCAGGTCCTCGGTGGCGACGTGCCGGTAGTACCGCTGGACGAAGGCCTCCAGGGAGCCCGGCGGGAGGGGGTCCTGACCACCCCTGACCCTGGCGGAGGGACCGCCCAGCTCGGAGGCAGCGTGCAGCTGCTGGGTGCGTGACAGCTCCAGTGACGCAGACATCGCGGTCGTGCTTCCTCACCTCGGGGACATGGCCCACGTCGTCGGGGGCCGCTCCCCGAGACTATCGCCGCTGCCGGGACGATTTGTTCCACCCTCTCGGTGGAGAACTTCCGGGGCGTGCGCCTCGCCTCGCCTAGGCTGATGGGGTGACCAGCTCACCCGGCCCGAGGCCACCCGGGTCCGCCGCGGGCCCCGCCGAGATCCTGACCGCCGTCCAGCGGTCCGCCAACCTCGGCGCCGACGCCCTGATGCAGCACGTGCCCGACACCGGCGACCACCCCACGGGTCGAGCAGTGGACAGCTTCGTCGAGCAGGCCGGCGACGCGCTCCGTGCTCTGGCCCAGGCCGTGGACGAGACGCTCGCCGCAGCCGACGCGCCACGGCCGGCAGACCGGGGGGCCGACCCGGTCGACGCGGAACTGGGGGCCGCCGAGCTACCGCCCCGCGGGTGGCACTGGTGAGCGGCGCCGTGGCCGGTGACCCCTCCGGCTGCTCCCAGCTCGGGGCCGAGCTGCGCTCGAGGGCTGCCGAGCTGCTCGACCTGCACGCTGCGCTGGTGGAGGGGCAGACCACCGGCTCCCGCCGACGACGCCGTGGTGGCCTCGAC
>JALYVC010000165.1 GCA_030853445.1 Actinomycetota bacterium
CCACGGCCCCGGCCCGCGAGGGGGCCGCCCCCAGCCGGCGCGGCTTCCTCGTGGGCGCCGGTGGCGCCACGCTCGGCGCCCTGGTGCTGGGGGGAGTCGGTCAGCAGGTCGCCACGAGCTCGGCCGATCCCTCCAACGTCACGCTGCCCCCGCCGACCGACGCGGCCAAGCCGCTGCCCGCCGGTATCGAGGGCAAGGTCAAGGGCGTCTCACCCTTCCGCACCCCGACGGCCGACTTCTACCGCGTGGACACCAACCTCACCGTGCCGCAGGTCGCCAAGGGCTCGTGGAGCCTGCAGATCGACGGTGACGTGAAGAACCCCCTCACCCTGACCTTCGACGAGCTGGCCGCGATGCCGCTGATCGAGCGTGACATCACCATGACCTGTGTCTCCAACGAGATCGGTGGGGGCTACATGGGCTCGGCCCGCTGGCTGGGCGTCAAGCTCACCGACATCCTCGACCGGGCCATGGTCGGCACCTCCGCCGACCAGGTGCTGAGCACCGCCGTCGACGGCTTCACCATCAGCACGCCCCTCGACGTGGTGCGTGACGGTCGCGACGCCATGGTCGTCATCGGCATGAACGGCAAGCCCCTGAGTGCCGAGCACGGCTTTCCGGCGCGGCTGATCACGCCGGGCCTCTACGGCTTCGTCGGCGCCACGAAGTGGCTGACCAAGCTGACGCTCACGACGTATGCCGCGCAGGAGTCCTACTGGACCAAGCGCAAGTGGGCCAGCGACGCCCCGATCAAGATCTCGTCGCGCGTCGACACCCCCCGACCGCTCGAGACCATCAAGCCCGGCAGGACCGCCATCGGTGGTGTCGCCTGGGCGCAGCACCGGGGCATCAAGGGCGTGGAGGTCAAGATCGACGACGCCCCCTGGCAGCCCGCGATGCTCGGCCCCGAGGCCGGCGTCGACTACTGGCGCCAGTGGTACCTGCCGTGGGATGCCACGACCGGCCAGCACAGCGTCTCGGTGCGCGCCACCGACCTCACCGGTGCCGTGCAGACCGAAGAGCGCGCAACCCCCTTTCCCAACGGTTCCAGCGGTATTCAGCAGGTCGTCGTGATCGTTTCGTGACGTAGAACCCGGCAGAAACCTCGAGAACCAGCAATCCGTCCCCCCGTGGGACACGAACTACCCATGACAGTCGGCCACCAGCACGGTGGCCCACAAACCCGCCAGACCCACCACCAGGAGCACACCATGAACGTTCGTCGCACCACCGCCGCCATCGCCCTCATGGCCGCCCTGCCCCTCGGTCTTGCCGCCTGTGGCTCGAACAGCTCGACCGGCTCGACCGGCGCCGCCGCCGCCAGCTCGTCGGCCGCGACCACCCCGTCCGAGACCATGACCAGCACCTCGAGCGACGCGATGGCCTCCAAGCCCTTCGGTGCAGGATGCTCGGCGGTCCCCGCCGACGGCGCCGGCTCGTTCAACGGCATGGCCACCGCCCCGGTCGCCACCGCGGCGAGTGCCAACCCGGTGCTGTCGACCCTGGTCACCGCCGTGAAGGCTGCCGGCCTCGTGGACACCCTGAACTCGGCTCCTGCCATCACCGTCTTCGCCCCGGCGAACTCGGCCTTCGAGAAGGTGCCGGCTGCCGACCTCAAGGGGCTGCTCGCTGACAAGGCCGCCCTCACCAAGGTCCTGACCTACCACGTGATCGCGGGCAAGCTCACTCCGGAGCAGCTCGCTGGTACCCACAAGACCCTCAACGGTGGCGAGGTCACCGTGACCGGGTCCGGCGAGGCCTTCCAGGTCGGCGCGGGCAAGGCCAACGTGGTCTGCGGCAACGTGCAGACGGCCAACGCCACGGTCTACATCCTTGACTCGGTCCTGATGCCCCCGGCCGCCTGATCACGGGCCGTCGACAGCACCACAAAATTGACGATTAAACCACCTTCGCAGGACAGCAGCAAGGAGACCAGCGACAATGGTGCCCATGGCTGAACTGCAGGTAGTCCCCTCCGGCGACAGCACGCCGGAGGGGACATCCCCGTCCGAGACCCACGCCGATCTCCTGAGAGCGGCGTCGCTCGGCGACGAGCGGGCGTTCGCCCGACTCTACGACGCGGTGTCCGCGAGGCTGTTCGGCCTCGTGGTACGCGTGGTCCGTGATCCCGCTCAGTCGGAGGAGGTGACCCAGGAGGCGTTCCTCGAGATCTGGAAGACCGCATCGCGGTTCGACGAGAATCGAGGCAGTGCCCTGGGATGGATGATGACCATCGCCCACCGCAAGGCCGTCGACCGCGTGCGTTCGGCCGAGGCCGCCAGCCGCCGTGACAACACCTACCACGACGCCACCGCCGAGGTGGAGTTCGACAGCACGGCCGAAGCGGCCCACGCCTCCCTCGACGCCGAGCGCGTGCGTCGGGCTCTCGACTCTCTGACTGCCGCCCAGCGCGGCGCCCTCGAGCTCGCCTACTTCGGCGGCTACACCCACAGCGAGGTGGCTGCCATGCTTGGCCTACCACTCGGCACCGCCAAGACCCGAATACGCGACGGCCTCATACGCCTGCGCGACAACCTGGGGATCCCCTCATGAACGACCAGCTGCAGCCCACCCAGTCCGACGACCTGCACGCCCTCACCGGCGCCTATGCCGTCGACGCCGTCGACGACGTCGAGCGGGCGCGCTTCGAGCGCCACCTCGAGACGTGTACGGAGTGCCGCGACGAGGTCACCAGCCTGCAGGCCGCCGCCAGCGAGCTGGCCCACCTGGCTCAGCTGATGCCGCCGGCCCAGCTGCGAGAGCGCGTGCTGAGCGACATTGCTGCGGTCCGACCGCTGCCGCCTGCGGTCATGGTCCGGTCGGCCCCGCCGGTCGAGGCCCTCAGCCGAACCGAGATCCGCGCTGACGTGCCCGAGCTGGAGCAGCGTCGGCTGCGTCGGCAGGGACGGCAGCGGCGGGGTGCACCCCGGTGGCTCGCCGTCGCCGCCGCCGCTGTCGTGCTCGTCGGAGGGGGCGGTCTGGCGGCCAAGGTCTACGTCGACGGCCACGGCTCGTCGGTCAGCCAGGGTGAGCAGATCGTGGCATCGAAGGTGCTCGATGATCCGGCCGCCGCTCGGTACCCCGTCCGGTTCCTCGGCGGGGCGTCGGCCGAGATCGTGACCTCGGCATCCCAGGGTCGCGCGGTCATCGTCACCAAGAACCTGCCCGATGCACCGGGTGGCAAGGTCTACCAGCTGTGGTTCCAGAGAGGCGGCGCGTTCTACAGCGCCGGCCTGATGTCTAACGAGGCCAACCAGGTGACCGTGCTCGACGGCAACGCCAACGGCGCCGCCGCGGTGGGGATCACCGAGGAGCCCGCCGGTGGGTCCGCGCAGCCGACGACGAAGCCAGTGGCTCTCATCTCCCTCGCCTGACCGGTTGGCCCGAGGGGCGGTCGGGCAAGAATGATCCCGTCGGGGGCATCCCTGCAGGGGGTCGGCGACGAATACGAGATGAGACCAACGGTGGGGCCGCGACTCGCGGCCCCACCGACGTCACCACCCTCTTCCTCCGAGCAAAGGACCAGCAGATGCCCGCCCACGAGAACAGCCCTCGCCGCGTCGCCGTCATCGGCAGCGGAGTCGCCGGGCTCGTGGCCGCCCATGTGCTGGCGCGCGAGTCGCACGTCGTCCTGCTCGAGGCCGACAGCCGGCTCGGCGGTCACGCCGACACCCACGAGGTCGACCTGGGTGACCGCGTCGTGCAGGTCGACACCGGGTTCATCGTCCACAACGACCGCACCTACCCCACGCTCCTGCGCCTGTTCGCTGAGCTGGGGGTCGCCACCCAGGCTTCCGACATGAGCATGTCGGTCCGCAACGACCAGGCCCACCTGGAGTACGCCGGGGCCCGCAAGGCCCGAGGCCTGTTCCCGCAGCTGCGCAACGCGCTCGACCCGTCCTACCTGCGCATGCTGCTCGAGGTCAGGAAGTTCCACCGCGCGGCCACCGCGGTGCTCTCCCAGGCCGAGTCGGCGACCGGCGGCGACGAGACCCTCGGCGCCTTCGCCGACCGCGTCGGCTTCACCGACTACTTCCGCACCAACTTCCTCGAGCCCGTCGTCGCCGCCGTCTGGTCGTGCGACCCGGCCGTGTCGCTGCGCTACCCGGCGCGCTACCTCTTCAGCTTCCTCGACCACCACGGCATGCTCACCGTGTTCGGGTCGCCGACCTGGCGCACCGTGGTCGGTGGCTCCGCCCGCTACGTCGAGAAGGTCGCCGCCGGCATCGACGAGATCCGTACGTCGTCGCCCGTCACCTCGGTGCGCGAGACGCCGGACGGCGTCATACTCGAGACCGCGACCGGGTCCCTCACCGTCGACGCCGTCGTCATCGCGACGCACCCGGCGGCCGCCCTGGGCATGCTCGCCGCGCCTACGGGTGACCAGCGTGACGTCCTGACGGCCATGCCCTACAGCGCCAACGTCGCCCAGCTGCACACCGACGAGTCGGTCCTTCCCCGCAGCCACGGGGCCCGCGCCTCGTGGAACTACCTGCGGCGCCCGGCCGGCACCGAGAGCGGTCGCGTGCTGGTCTCCTACGACATGACTCGCCTGCAGCGCCTCGACGAGACCGGTCCGATGGTCACCGACCGCCGCTTCATCGTCACCCTGGGCGGAGAGGACCTGGTCGACCCCGCCACGGTCATCGACACCATGCACTACGAGCACCCGCTCTACACGCCCGAGTCGATCGAGGCCCAGCGTCGCCTGCCCACGATCAACACCCCACGCATCGCCTTCGCAGGGGCCTACCACGGTTGGGGCTTCCACGAGGACGGCGCGCTGTCGGGCCTGAAGGCCGCCGAGCACCTCGGTGGCTCCTGGGACCGCCCCCGTGCCCGAAGCGGGCAAGCTGAGCTGGCTCCCGCATGAGCACCGCCAGCCCGGTCCACGACATGGCACCGGCCCGAGCGCAGGGCCCGGTCACGCCGCGCCTCTACGCGACGTCGGTGCGGCACGTGCGTCGTGAACCGGTGCGCCACGACTTCACGCTGCACAGCTACACCTGGCTGGTCGACCTCGACGCACTTCCCGACCTCGGCCGTCTCACCCGACTCGCCTCCTTCGAGGCCCGTGACCACCTCGAGCGTGACGCCCCGGGAAGCCTGCGCCAGAAGGTCGACGCGTTCCTCGCCACCCAGGGCGTCGACCTGCAGGGCGGCCGGATCGTCATGCTCGCCCAAGCGCGGGTCGGTGGCTACGTCTTCAACCCCATCTCGCTCTACTGGTGCCACCGTCGCGACGGCGCCCTCGAGTGCGTGGTGCTCGAGGTGCAGAACACCTACGGGGACCGCCACGCCTACCTCGTGCGCACCGACCAGCAGGGTCGGGCCCGCACCGAGAAGGAGCTCTACGTCAGCCCCTTCAACGACGTCGACGGCCACTACGACCTGGTGCTGCCGGAGCCCGACGAGCGGCTGCGCACCAGTGTGGTCCTCCAGCGCGAGGGGAGTCCGCCGTTCGTCGCCGTGATGTCCGGCCGCGCGCACGACGTGACCACGGCTCGTCTGCTCCGTATCTCCCTCACCCGTCCACTCGAGCCCTTGGCCGTCATGGCCAGGATCAAGGCTCACGGCATCTTGCTCTGGTTGCGCCGACTCCCGGTGCGACCCCGCCCGCCCCACCGTCAGGAGGCAGTCCAGTGACCACCATCGTCCCCGTTCCCACCGCCCCGTCCATCGACCCGGCCGCCTGGCCCGATCTGGTGACGCCCATCAGCCCGTTCAAGCGTCGCGTCCACGCACGCATCGCCGCCCAGCTCTTCACGCGCGTTGCCGGCCGCTTCCCCATCCGGGTCGAGCTGCCCGACGGCGCCACCTTCGGGGGTGCCGGGCACGACTCGACCGCACCCACGATGCAGCTGCTGCGTCCCGACGACTTCTACGCCCGGGTCGGCGCCGGCGGCCTCATCGGCTTCGGCGAGTCCTACATGGCCGGTGACTGGGACTCACCCGACCTCGGTGGCTTCCTCGCCGTGCTGGCCGAGGAGATGGGCAGCCTCGTGCCCGAACCCCTGCAGAGGCTGCGGGCGTTCTACGTCGCGCACCAGCCCCACAGCGAGCAGAACAGCGAGGCCAACACCCGCTCCAACATCTCGCGGCACTACGACCTGTCGAACGACCTCTTCGAGACGTTCCTCGACTCGACGATGACCTACTCGTCGGCCCTGTTCGACTCACCGCGCGACGACCTCGCCTCCGAGGGCACCGAGCGCGCCGTGATCGCCGACCGACCCCGGGCCATGCCCGTCTGGGACGACTTCGAGGCGGCCCAGCAGCGCAAGATCGACCGTCTGCTCGACCTCGCGGGGGTCGTCGAGGGCTCGCGCGTGCTCGAGATCGGCACCGGCTGGGGAGAGCTCTGCATCCGCGCAGCCGCCCGGGGCGCGACCGTGCGCAGCGTCACCCTCTCGAGCGAGCAGCAGGCCCTGGCCGGCACGCGCGTCGCCGCGGCGGGCTACGCCGACCGGGTGCAGATCGACCTGCTCGACTACCGCGCCGTCGACGGCGAGTACGACGCCATCGTCTCGGTCGAGATGATCGAGGCCGTCGGCCACGAGTACTGGAAGACCTACTTCGAGACGATCGACCGCCTGCTCGCCCCGGGAGGCAAGGTGGCCATCCAGGCCATCACCATGCCGCACGACCGGATGCTCGCCACCACGAGCACGTACACGTGGATCCACAAGTACATCTTCCCCGGCGGCTTCCTGCCCTCGACCAGGGCCATCGTCGACCTGACCCGCGACCACACCAGCCTGCGGGTCACCGACCGCCTCACGATGGGCCAGCACTACGCGCACACCCTGCGCCTGTGGGACGAGAAGTTCCAGGAGCACGCCGACCGCGTCGCCGGCCTCGGCTTCGACGACGTCTTCCGCCGGATGTGGCACTTCTACCTCGAGTACTCGCGGGGCGGGTTCCTCAGCGGGTACATCGACGTGCAGCAGATCCTCCTCGAGCGCCCGACCGTCGGTGACCTGCCCGACCAGGAGGCCTGACCGTCATGACTCTCGTCGACGACCAGACGTCGGTCGCGCGCCCGACCAGCCGCCCGACCACCACCCCGGGCGTGGCCGACACCCTCGCCCGGGCCCTCGCGCCCCTCGCCGGCGGCGAGCTGCCGGTGCACCTCGTCGCCTGGGACGGCTCAACCGCCGGCCCCCTCGATGCCCCGCGCGTGGTCCTGCGCTCGCCCGACGCCCTGCGCCGACTGATCTGGCACCCGGGCGAGCTGGGGGCGGCCCAGGCGTACGTCACGGGCGAGATCGACGTCGAGGGTGACCTCGGTGACGCGCTCACCCACGTCTGGCAGGTCGCTGCCCACCGCGGGCTCTCCGCCCTCCGCCCGACCCCGGGCGTCATCGCGTCGTTCGTGCGGACGGCCAAGGAGGTTGGCGCCCTGGGCACCCCGCCGCCCGCCCCGAGCAGCCAGGCCAAGATCTCGGGCCGCCTTCACTCGGCGCTGCGCGACCGGCAGGCCATCCACCACCACTACGACCTCAGCAACGACTTCTACTCGCTGGTCCTGGACCCGCACATGGCCTACTCCAGCGGCTACTGGACCTCTGACGACCCGTCGTACGGGGTGCAGGACGCACAGCGCGACAAGCTCGACCTGGTCTGCCGCAAGATCGGTCTCGAGCCCGGCATGCGCTTCCTCGACGTCGGCTGCGGCTGGGGCTCGTTGAGCCTGTATGCCGCGGAGCACTTCGGTGCGCAGGTCACCGGTGTGACGATCGCCAAGGAGCAGAAGGCCTTCATCGACGACAGGATCCGCGAGCGCGGGCTCGAGGGCAGGGTCGAGATCCGGCTCCAGGACTACCGCGACGTGCGTGACGGTGGCTTCGACGCGGTCGCGTCGCTCGAGATGGGGGAGCACGTCGGCGAGAAGAACTATGCGACCTACGTCGAGGTGCTGCGGCGCAACGTCGTCGATGGTGGGCGCGTGCTCGTCCAGCAGATGTCGCGCCGTGGTCGCCACCGCGGCGGGGGCCCCTTCATCGAGTCGTTCATCGCGCCCGACATGACGATGCGTCCGGTCGGCGAGACGGTCGACTGGTTCGAGCGCGGGGGTCTCGAGGTGCGCGACGTGCACATGATGCGCGAGCACTACGTCCGCACCATCGCGGCGTGGCACCACACCTTCGAGACCAACTGGGACACGGCCGTCCACATGGTGGGTGAGGAGGTCGCGCGCGTGTGGCGCCTCTACCTGGTCGGCAGCATGATGGCCTTCCGCGACGGCCGCATGGGCGTCGACCAGATCCTTGCCGTGCGCAACGACACGCGAGGTCACAACGACCTCCCCTGGGTGCGGCCAGCAGCCTGGTCCCGGTGAACCCCCGGGGCTGAGAGACTGGGGGCATGGACTTCTCGCTCGGCAACTTCCTCCTCGTCAGTGGGCTGTCGCTGCTGGCGGTCGCCGTGGTGATGGCGGTCACCGGACTCGTCGGGGCCAGGGTCGGCAAGGTCAGCGTCGTCGACACCACCTGGGGTCTGGCCTTCGTGACCGTGGCCCTGGTCAGTGCCCTCGCTGGTCAGGGCGCGGGATGGCGCCGCCTGCTGCTGCTCGCGCTCGTCGCGGTCTGGGGTGGCCGTCTGGCCTGGCACATCGGACGCAAGAACAAGGGCAAGCCCGAGGACCCGCGCTACGCGAGGATGAAGGAGGGGAAGTCCACCTTCTTCGTCATCCTGAAGGTCTACGCCCTGCAGGGCTTCCTCGTGTGGTTCGTGTCGCTACCCCTGCAGGTCTCGGCCGCTGCCGGCTCGGCCGCGGCCTGGGCCGTTGTCCTGGGAATCCTCCTGTGGGTGCTCGGCGTCTCCTTCGAGTCGGTCGGTGACGCCCAGCTCGCGGCCTTCAAGGCCGACTCGTCCAACAAGGGCAAGGTCATGGACCGCGGCCTCTGGGGCTGGACGCGCCACCCCAACTACTTCGGCGACTCCTCCACGTGGTGGGGCCTGTTCGCCATCTCGGCCAGCGCCTGGCCGGGTGTGCTGACGGTGCTCTCACCAGTCGTGATGACGTACTTCCTCGTCTTCGGCAGCGGCGGCCGGCACCTCGAGAAGGAGATGTCGAAGCGCCCGGGCTACAAGGAGTACATGGAGCGCACGAGCTTCTTCTTCCCGCGGCCGCCCAAGAAGGCCTGACCGCCCACTGCGGAGCGCGCGAGATCGGGGGTCACACCCCTACCTGCCCGAATGGGGGGTGTCTATCGCTGCCCGGCTTCCTAGGCTCAAGGAGCCGGGCGTGTGCTCGGTCCCTCGGCCTGACAAAGGAGTCTCGCGCGTGAAGACCAAGGCAGCTGTCGTCTACGAAGCAGGAAAGCCCATCGTGATCGAGGAGCTCGACCTCGACGGACCCCGCGAGGGTGAGGTCCTCATCCGCTACACCCACGCGGGCCTGTGTCACAGCGACGTCCACGTCGCACACGGCGACCTGGAGGCACGCCTGCCGATGGTCCTCGGTCACGAGGGTGCGGGCATCATCGAAGAGGTCGGCCCCGGAGTCACCCGGGTCAAGGTCGGTGACCACGTCGTCTGCTCCTTCATCCCCAACTGCGGCTCCTGCCGCTACTGCGCCACCGGTCGCCAGTCGATCTGCGACATGGGCGCGACCATCCTGGAGGGCTACCTGCCCGGCGAGCGCTTCCCGATCAGCGGCCCCCGCGGCAAGTACGGCGCGATGTGCATGCTCGGCACCTTCAGCCAGTACGGCGTCATCCACCAGAACTCCGCGGTCAAGGTCGACGACGACCTGCCGCTCGACAAGGCCGTACTCGTCGGCTGTGGCGTGCCCACCGGCTGGGGCGCTGCCGTCAACACCGCCAACGTGCGCGCCGGTGACACCGTCCTCGTCGTGGGCATCGGGGGTATCGGCATCAACGCCGTGCAGGGCGCGCGCTACGCCGGGGCCAAGAACGTCATCGCCATCGACCCGCTGGAGAACAAGCGCGAGAAGGCGATGGAGCTCGGGGCGACCCACGCCTTCGCCAGCACTGACGAGGCCATGGCCGCCATCACCGACATGACTCGTGGGCAGATGGCCGACTCGGCCATCCTCACGCCGGGCCTGATGACCTCCGAGATCGTCACCGGTGGCTTCCACGCCGTCGGCAAGGGTGGCACCGTCGTGCTGACCGGGCTCAACAAGATGATGGAGCAGAACATCGAGCTGCCCGGCTCGATCCTCACGCTCTACCGCAAGAGCATCAAGGGCAGCCTCTTCGGCGACTGCAACCCCACGGTCGACATCCCGCGGATCCTCTCGCTCTACCAGAGCGGTGACCTCAAGCTCGACGAGATCATCACCCGCACCTACACGCTCGACCAGGTGCAGGAGGGGTACGACGACCTGCTCGCCGGCAAGAACGTGCGCGGGGTCGTGGTGCACGAGCACCCGTGACGTCCACCGCAGATCGCACGTCTGCTCGCACCCCGGCCGGCCAGGTGGTCGGCCGGGGACGCGAGGTCGAGCTGCTGGAGGCAGCTCTGGCCAGTGGCGCCCACGTCGTGCTCGAGGGCCCGCCCGGCACCGGTAAGTCGACGCTGCTGCGTCGCGTGGCCGCCGACCGGGAGAGCATCTTCGTGCTCGTGGAGGGAAACGCCGAGCTGACACCGGCGCGCCTGGTCGGGCACTTCGACCCGGCCCTCGTGCTCGAGCGCGGCTACCGACCCGAGGTCTTCGTCGACGGCCCCCTGCTGGAGGCCATGCGCGACGGCGGGCTGCTCTACGTCGAGGAGCTCAACCGGGTGCCCGAGGAGACGCTCAACGTGCTGCTCACGGTGATGTCTGAGCGCGAGCTCAACGTGCCCCGCCTCGGCCGGGTCGCCGCCCACGACGGGTTCCGCCTCGTCGCGGCCATGAACCCCTACGACACCGTCGGCACCGCGCGGATCTCGGGAGCGGTCCACGACCGCACCTGCCGCATCGTCATGGGCTACCAGTCGGCGAAGGACGAGCACGACATCACGGCCCTGTCGGGGGTCGAGGTCCCCGTCGAGCACCGGGCCGCGGTCGTGGCCCTCGTGCGGGCGACCCGGACCCACCCCGACATCCGGGTCGGGTCCTCGGTTCGAGGTGCCATCGACGTCGTGGGGATCAGCAGCGAGCTGGCCCGGCGCCGGGGGGTGGCGCCGACCGACTGGCAGGCCGGCCTCGACGCGGCCCTGGTCGCGCTCTCGGGCCGGATCCGACTCGGGGAGGCCTGTACCCGTACCGCCGAGGAGGTCATCACCGCGCTCTGGGTCGAGCACTTCGGTCGGCGACCCGAGCCTGATGGCGGCGACCCGGAGTCTGGCGGAGGTGGTCGCCCGGGGGAAGCCTGAGCCCGCCCCCGGCGGGACCACCCCCACCCCCACCC
>JALYVC010000171.1 GCA_030853445.1 Actinomycetota bacterium
CGGCCGGGCTGGCCCTGCCCACGAGCGTGCGCGGTCTCGACGCGATGCTCACCCACCTCTCGCCGCACCAGCTCGTCGCGCTGGGCTCCGTGCCCGGCCCCTGGGGGATCGGTCGGGTGCTGCGGCCCGACGTCCTGTGGCGCCTGGGCACCTACCGCAACGCCCTGGCGGTGGCTGCGGCGCTGGCCGCCGGCCCGCCGGCGTTCCTGATGGCCTACGACGCCACTGCCTACGCCAAGCGGTCGGTCCCGGAGGGTCGGGCGGCCGTCGCCTACGGAGATCCCGATGCGGCCGACGACGTGGCCCTGTGCGTGCCCGGTCTCGAGTCGCGAGTCGCGAGTCTCGACGGCGTGAGCGGTGACGCGACCGCCCTGTGGGCCGAGGCGTCCGCCGCCGACCCGTCCCGCAGGACGGCCGTCGTCGCGTGGCAGGGGTATGACGCGCCCGAGTGGGCCACGGTGGCCGGTCAGGGCCGGGCCGAGGCCGGCGGCGCCCTGCTCGCCGCCGACGTCCACGCGCTCACCGTCACCCACGACGTGGGCGACCCGCGCGTCACCGTCGTGGGCCACTCCTACGGCAGCACGACCACCGGGTTGGCGCTGCAGCACCACGGGTTGGCGTCCGACGTCGACGAGGTCGTCCTCATCGGCAGTCCGGGGGTGGGCGGCGGTGCGCAGGGGGTGGCCGACCTGGGGCTGCGACCCGACCAGCTGCACGTGGGCACCGCCAGCCGCGACCTGATCAACGCCACCTCCAACACGCTGCTCGGCGCCAACCCCGTCGACCCGGGTTTCGGCGGGGAGCGGTTCAAGGCCGAGAGTCTCGATCGCGACGGCCCCGGGGTGCTCGACCTGATCGGCGTGACGGACCACTCCCGCTACTACGACCCCGGCTCCGAGTCGCTCTACAGCCTGGCCGACATCACCAGTGGTCACGCCGACCAGCTGGGGGAGCACGACATGCTGGCCGCGTCGCCCAGCCGGGCCCGCACCGTGCTCGACCCGCTCCCGATCTCACCCCTGCCGCCCGGTCTGCGCCTGCCCGGACTCCCGCCCGTGCTCCCGCAGCTGCCGGCCCCCCCGGGGCTGCCGGCGCTCCCCGGCCTCCCCTCGCTCCCCGGCCTGCCGGTGGTGCCGTCGCCCCTCGACCCGGGGTGGTCACCTCTGCGGGGGCCGTCGACGACCTACGTCGACCCCGAGCTCACCCGGGAGCCCACAGGGGGCCACGTCCACCGGGTGGCGTGAGCCCCGTCCCCGCCCGCGATGGGGCGGGCGGTTCAGCAGCCAGGAGCCGGTGCCGTCCAGGCGGAGCCGAAGCAGACGAAGGGCGCCGGGCGCTCGAGCCCGTCGATGTCCTGGTGGTCGGGGCCCTCGACCGCCCGGGCGTCCTCGGCCACGCAAGAGGGGTCCCGCAGAAAAGTCTGCCGGAGGCGTATCAGATGTCGCGCCGACGGCTCCTCCCCTTCGTCCGGCCCATCGGGGGCGCCGGAACAACGGATGCGGCGCCCGTCGGGGGTCGCCGTGTCCCGGTGCGGCGCCGCCCGTCCCTCGTAGGGAAGGGCCGCAGGGTCCAGGGGGGCCAGGCGGCCACAATGGCGGCGCCGCACCCCCACCACCGTCCTCGGTCACCGGGCGCCGTCGACGTCTGGGAGGATGTCAGCCACCAGGTGGGTTCGCATAGTGGCCGAGTGCAGTCGCCTTGAAAGCGACCAGAGGGCAACCTCTCGTGGGTTCAAATCCCACACCCACCGCCACGCCCGCCCGAGCGCCGGCTCTTGGGTAGCCAAAGAATCACCTCAACCTGGGCTACTTGAGGTGATTCTTTGGCCACCCAAGGAGGCGCTGTGTCCGGGTGGCAGGATCTGCTCCGTGACCGACTCCCCTTCCCGGCCCTCGTCGCTAGAGCTGCGCGGTCGCACCTTCGGCGCCTCCCGTCCGGCGGTGATGGCGATCATCAACCGCACTCCCGACTCGTTCTTCGCGGGCAACCGCCACAGTGACCTCGACTCCGCGCGGCGGGCGCTCGACGAGGCGGTCGCTCAGGGGGCCGACATCGTCGACGTCGGGGGGGTCCGCGCCGGGCAGGAGGGTGAGGTCGTCACGGCCGAGCAGGAGATCGACCGCGTGCTGCCCTTCCTCGAGCTGGCGCGGGCCGCCCACCCCGACCTCGTCCTCAGCCTCGACACCTGGCGCTCGGAGGTGGCCCTCGCCGCCGCACCCGTGGGCCTCGACCTCGTCAACGACACCTGGGCCGGTCACGACCCACAGCTGGTACAGGTCGCGGCCCGCACCGGCTCGGGGTACGTCGTCTCGCACACCGGTGGTCTGCCACCGCGCACCGACCCGGTGGGCGTCACCTACGAGCCCGAGCCCCTGGGCGTGGTCGACGACGTCGTCCGCACCCTGCGCGACGGGGCGCTTCGGGCGGTGGGGGCCGGGGTGCCCCCGGGCAAGGTGCTCGTCGACCCGACCCTCGACTTCGGCAAGACCACCGCCCACTCGTTGGCCGTCCTGCGCCACACGGCCGACGTCGTCGCCCTCGGCTACCCCGTGCTGCAGGCGATCTCCCGCAAGGACTTCGTCGGCGAGACCCTCGACCTGCCTGCCGACGAGCGGCTGGAGGGCAGCCTCGCCGCCACCGCCGTCGCCGCCTGGCTCGGGGCCACGGTCTTTCGCACCCACGACGTCCGGGCCACGCGGCGCGCCCTCGACATGGTCGCGAGCCTGCGCGGCGACCGGGCACCGTCGCGCGCCGTCCGGGGCGTCGTCGCTGCGGGGTGAGCCCGCGTCAGCAGGCGGCCTTGACGTCGACGGCGGTCTCGCTGTCGGGTGCCCTGGTGGGTGGCGTCGTCGGCGTCGAGGTCTTCGGCGGGGTCGTCGGCTTCGTGCTCGTGGTGCTGGGCGGGGTGACCGGGGCGGGGGTGGCGATCGCGCTCCGCACGAGCTTGCGCATCTTGGTGAAGTCCGGCCGGGCGACGTTGACGACGTCGAAGGTGAAGGTCAGCGAGCGGATGCCGCCCTTCTGCATGCGCTCGACGAGGTCGACCCACGCAGGCAGGTCGCGAATCGACACGTCGGTGGTGATGTTCTCCTTGGCCACCTGCGCCAGCTGGGGGTACTTCGACAGCATCGTCGTCGGGTTGACCTGGTCGACGATGGCGCCGATGAGGCACCGCTGGCGGCGCATGCGGGAGTAGTCGTCGGACAGCAGCCGCGAGCGGGCGTACCAGAGGGCCTGGTGGCCGTTGAGCCGCTGGAAGCCGGGCTCGATCCAGCCCTCGATGCCCGCCACCCCGCCGCTGCTGGTGTGGTAGCCGTTGATGGGAAGGCGCTCGGTGTTGTTGACCTCGACGCCACCCATCGCGTTGACGAGCGACTCGAACCCGGCCAGGTCGATGATCGTCGTGTCGTCGATGGTGAGGCCGGTGATCTGCTCGAGCACGCCGCGGATCGTGGTGAGCCCGGGGTTGGGGTCGGTGCCGAAGAGGTCCTTGTGGTTGACGGCCTCGGCCCAGGTCGCGTTGAGCAGGCACTCGTTGCCGACACCGCGCTCGGGGCAGTAGTAGCCGTCGGGGTAGAGCCGGTGGAGGGGGTTGCTCTGGGGGAACGGCACCCGCTCGAGGTTGCGCGGGAGGCTGATCAGCACCGTTGCCCCCGTCTTGGTGTCGGTGCTCGCGATCACCATGGAGTCGGTGCGCAAGCCGGTGCGGTCGTTGCCGGCGTCGGAGCCGAGCAGGAGCATGTTGACCCGCGGGGTGTCCGCCCAGGGGTCCTCGGCGGCCGCGTGGGGTGTGGCGGTGGAGGTGGACGGCCGCATCACGGTGCCGGACGCCACCGTGGTGATGACATCGCGCTGGATGCCGACATAGCTCACCGCCTTGGCGAACGGGAGCACGACGAGGACGCACATCGCGGCGGTGAACAGCTGCATGCCCGTGCGGGCCAGGGTGTCGGCCTCGGGGGGCCGGGTGGCCAGGTGGGTGAGCACGATCGTGGCCACCCAGACCAGGGCCACAGCGACGAGGATGGTGGCCGTCACCAACAGGAGGGTGGGGTCGACGGCGACCTTCAGGGCCGAGCCGAGCAGCGCCCGTGGTCCCTGGACGAGGACCAGTGCGACCGTCGTGGCGACCGCGGCCGTGAGCAGACCCAGCAGGCTCCATCCGAGGACGCGGTAACGGGTGCGCGTGAGGCCGGCCCCGGGCACGACGGCCAGGAGGGTCAGGGCGAGGGAGCGGCGGTTGCGGCCACGCTGCTCACGACGACGACGGGTGCGGGCGCCCCAGGAGGGAGCTCGGCGCTCATCGGGGGTCATGCATCCTCATCTTCGTCGGTGGCGTGACAGCCACGGGAATCATACCTTCGGGGTGTGCGGCGCGCGGCCGGTCAACCTAGGCCCGGGCGGGCTCCGCCCGTGGACGCACGCCTGGGAGGTAGACGCCTCAGCGGGCGAGAAGGTTCACCCCGGCCCTGTGGTGTTGTCGACACCTGGTCCGGACGCGGTCCGGTTTTGGCCCAGCTGGGGGCCCCCGGTACTGTGTGCTGGCCCCCGACCCGCGCCGTGGATCCGTCTGCGACGAGACGTCAGGGGTGGTGTTGGAGGCGTCGCATAGTGGCCTAGTGCGCCCGCCTGCTAAGCGGGTTGGGGTTGAAGACCCCTCGCGAGTTCAAATCTCGCCGCCTCCGCCATGACACCGAGCAGGCCCCGCGACCTCGGTCGTGGGGCCTGCTGCGCGGTGCAGCCGACTGGAGGGTGATCGAGTCCATGCGGTGAGCGTGGTGGCGGGCACTGTGGCATCCCTGTGCGAAGTCGGGGTGCCGGTGATGTCTGTGCCTCGACCGGCTCCTCACACCCCTGAGGTCCGTCTCGCCGATGCGTGAACCCTCCTCGACGCGGGTGCAACCGCCTAGGCTGGGCACCCGCGAACCACACCTGCCAACGGAGGCCTCGGTGGACCAGCACGACGTCGGAACGCCCGTAGAGCGCGCACGCTCGCACTCGCTCGGAGACCTGCCCAGGCGTACGGCGGCCCGCTGGCCCCACCGCCGCGCGGTGGTCGACGGCTTCACGACCCTGAGCTTCGCCGAGCTGGAGGACCTCGTCGACCGCACGGCCGCCGCGCTCGCGGAGGCGGGGCTGCACCAGGGCGACCGGCTGGCCTTGCTGTCGCACAACTGCTGGCAGTTCGTCGTGCTCGACTTCGCGGCGGCGCGGGCAGGGGTCGTGCTCGTGCCGGTGAACTTCATGCTCGGGGCCGACGAGATCGGCTTCATCCTCGACCAGAGCCAGGCGGCCGCCTTCGTCGTGGAGCAGGCCCTCGTGCCGGTGGCCGAGCGAGCGCTCGAGGCCTGCGCCCAGTCGGTGGGCTCGCAGGTCGTCATCCGGCCTCCCGGCGCTTCTTCGGGCGCTTCGCCGGCCCACCCGGGCTGGACGGACCTGGCCGACTGGTGCGCCCACGCGCCCGGCGCACCCGAGGTGCTGGTGGGGGACGACGACCCCGTCCGCATGATGTTCACCTCGGGCACGGAGTCGCGGCCCAAGGGGGCGCTCCTGTCGAGCCGGGCGCTGATGTGGCAGTACGTCTCGTGCGCGGTCGACGGCGGGATGAGCGGCGACGACATCGAGCTGCACACGCTGCCGATGTACCACTGCGCCCAGCTCGACTGCTTCCTCGGGGTAGACGTCTACCTCGGGGCGACGAGCATCATCCTGCCCGCGCCCGACCCGGCGACGATCCTGCGCGCCATCGCGCAGCACCGGGTGACGAAGTTCTTCGCCCCGCCGACGGTGTGGATCGGTCTGTTGCGGCATCCCGACTTCGACGCGACCGACCTGTCCTCGCTGCGCAAGGGCTACTACGGCGCCGCCGCGATGCCGGTCGAGGTGCTGCGCGAGATCCTTGCGCGCCTGCCGCGGCTGCAGCTGTGGAACTTCTACGGGCAGACCGAGATGGCGCCACTGGCCACGATCCTGGGTCCCGACGAGCAGCTCTCGCACGCCGGATCGGCGGGTCGGGCGGCGCTCAACGTCGAGACCCGCATCGTCGACGACCTCGACCAGCGCGTGCCAGCGGGGACGGTCGGTGAGATCGTGCACCGCTCGCCGCACGCGACCCTCGGCTACTACCGCGACGACGCGAAGACGGCAGAGGCCTTCCGGGGTGGGTGGTTCCACTCGGGTGACCTCGGCTACGTCGACGACGAGGGCCGTCTCTACGTGGTCGACCGCAAGAAGGACATGATCAAGACCGGTGGCGAGAATGTCGCCAGCCGCGAGGTCGAAGAGGCGATCTACTCGTTGCCCGGTGTCGCCGAGGTCGCCGTCTTCGCCGTCGGCCACCCGAGGTGGATCGAGGCGGTGACGGCCGTCGTCGTCCCGAAACCGGGGGTGACGCTCACGTCGGAGGCGATCATCGACCACACCCGGTCGGTGCTCGCCGGGTACAAGACCCCGAAGTACGTCGTCATCGCCGATGCGCTGCCGAAGAACCCCAGTGGCAAGATCCTCAAGCGCCAGCTGCGCGACGAGCACGCGACGCTCGCGGGCGGCGACGCCTGAGGGGGTCGACTCAGAGCCGGCGAGCTCGACTGAGGCTTTAGCCGCAGCCGACTGCACTGACTCTGAGTCAACCTCGGGCCGGTCGACCGGGGGAGTGGCAGCGGGTCACGAGCGCGGGCTGGGCGGCGGCGAGGGCCAGTGCGACCGCGGCCAGCGCACCCCAGAGCAGCAAGGGGCCCCGGGCCGCGAGCAGCTGGGTCGCCAGGATCGGGGCCACGACGGAGGCGACGCCCCATGACATCCCGTATGCCGCGAGGTACCTCCCTCGCGCCCCGGCCGGCGCGATCCCCGCGACGAGCGTCCAGGCGTGCCCGAGCAGCAGCAGGTCGCCGACCGACCACAGCACGGTGGCGGCGACGAAGCCCACCAGGGTGGTCGAGGTGCCGGTGGCGAGCAGGCCGGCGGCGAGCGCGACGTACCCGGCGGTGAGGGCGCGGGCCGGGCGCTGCAGCGGCGCCCAGTGCAGCAACGGCTGCCCGGCGACGACCGTCAGGGCGGAGGTGGTGAGGAGCAGCCCGGCGCGTACGGGGGCGATGCCCCGGCTGCCCAGGGTGAGCGGCAGCGCGGTGACCAGCGTCAGATAGGTGATGGCGAATGCCGTACCGGCAGCGAGCAGCAGCCGCAGCCGCGGGTCCCGCCACGGACCCACCCCCACGCCTGCGTCCGGGTCGCCACGCTCAGGAGACCCCCTCGATGCGGACGCCAGATGGGGGCGGACGACGGTGAGCACCAGGACGGCGGCGGCCAGGCACGAGACGGCGTCGGCGACGAAGAGCCAGCGCAGGTCGAGGCGGCCGAGCCAGGTCGCCAGCAGGCCCGCTCCTGCGCCAGCCCCGGCGAGAGCAGCCGAGAGCAGCCCGTAGGCAGCCGCCCGGTCGCGTTCAGGGGTCAGGTCGGCGACGAGCGCCTGGCTCGGCGGCTCGTAGAGCTCGAACGCCAGACCCAGCAGTACGACGGCGCCCATGACCGACACGAGCGACCGGCTGCCGGCCACCCACAGCTGGGCCCCGGCACACCCGACCAGCCCGAGCGTGATCGTCATGACCGGGCCGATCCGGTCGGCGAGCTCTCCGCCAGCCAGACGGGAGGGGATGGTGGCGACCCCGAAGACCGCGACCACCAGGCCCGCCGTCGAGAGTGAGGCGCTGAGCTCGTCGTGGAGGATGACCGCGAGGAACGGCAGGGTGAAGGCGCCGAGGCGGTTGACTGCGCGGGCCACGACCAGGGCCCACACGGCCGCGGGGAGGTCTCGTCGGCGTGACGGGTCAGCCGGGCCGTCACTGGCATCATGGTTCTCGACAGTCATCAGGACCGACGCTACGAGGAAAAGAAGTGACTGGTCAAGTGAGATTCGACAGTCATGTCGAGACCCTGCTCGCCGCGGCGTGCGGTCTGGTCAACGCCCTCACCTCGGGCCACGACGGCACGACGCCGTACGACGCCCCGACCGGCTCCGCCCGCGCAGGGCTCGCCATGCAGGCCCTCGTCTCCCAGGGACGCCGGCCGCGGGTCACCCGGGCCCAGGGTGACCAGCTCGCCGAGTGGGCGCTCGAGCTGCGCCGGGTCTTCGTCGCCGGCGACCGCGGTGAGGTCGACCGCGCCGCCCGGCTTGTGAACGACCTGCTCGACCGCACCCAGGCCCGCCCACGGCTCGACCGCTTCGACGACGGGTGGAGCCTTCACTTCCACGGCCCCGACACCACGCTCGTCGTCGGGTGGTCAGCGGGCATCGCCTCGGCTCTCGCCCTGGTCGTCGGCAGCGCCTGGGCGGGGCGTCTCGGGGTGTGTGATGCCGACCCGTGCGACCGCGTCTTCGTCGACGAGACGAAGAACGGCACCCGCCGGTTCTGCTCGACCCGCTGCCAGAGCCGCGTCAAGGCGGCCGCCCACCGCGCCCGACGTGTCTGACCCCGAAGTCGTCGGGGGGGTGCCCGGCCGGCTCAGGCGGGCAGGAGAACGCTGAAGCGCGTGTCGCCGGGCTGGCTCTGCAGCTCGACCGTGCCCCCGTGGGCGGCGGCGACGGCGGCGACGATGGACAGACCGAGCCCGGTGCTGCCGCCGGCGCGGTTGCGTGAGGTGTCACCCCGGGCGAAGCGGGCGAAGACCCTGTCCTGCAGGGGCGCCGGCACGCCGGGGCCGTTGTCGTGCACCGCGATCCGCACTCGTGGACCTTCCTGTGCGAGGCTCGTGCGCACCACCGTGCCGGGCTCGGTGTGTGTGCGGGCGTTGGCCAGCAGGTTGGCGACGATCTGGTAGAGGCGCGCGGTGTCGCCTTGCACCTCGACCGGCTCGTCGGGGAGGTCGAGCTTCCACACGTGGTCAGGGCTGGCCGCGTGGGCGTCACTGACGGCGTTGATGATCATGTCGGTGAGGTCGACCGTCTCCGTCTCGAGCGGGCGTCCCGCGTCGAGTCGCGCGAGCAGCAGCAGGTCCTCCACGAGGGAGCCCATCCGCTTGCCCTCGGCCTCGATGCGCCCGATCGCGTGGGCGACCGTCGCCGGCACTGGCTCGGGCTCCTTGCGGGTCAGCTCGGCGTAGCCCCGGATCGAGGCCAGCGGCGTCCGCAGCTCGTGGCTGGCGTCGGCGACGAACTGGCGCACCCGCTGCTCGCTCTCCTGCCGTGCCTGCAGGGCCTCGTCGATGTGGTCGAGCATCTCGTTGAGGGCCGCTCCGACCTGACCCACCTCGGTGCGCTCGTCAGTATCCATCAGCCCGACCCGCTCGGCCAGGGCGACCTGACCGCGGTCGAGCGGGAGGTGAGCGACCCGGGTCGCGGTTGCGGCGACACGGTCGAGCGGGCGCAGGCTGCGTCGCACGATCAGGGTGCCGAGCGCCGCCACGACGAGGAGGCCGCCGATGACACCCAGCAGAGCCAGGGCAGTCATCCGCCCCACCGCTCGGTCGACGAGCCCGACCGGGAGACCGACCACGGCGGTGCCGGCGATCGAGCTGCCCGACGTGCGGTTGGTCAGGGTCGCGGAGGCAGCCATGAGGCGGTAGACGCCAACCTTGCCGCCGAGGTTGATGTTGGTCGGGTCACCGATGCCGACAGTGAAGATCTTGTCGAGCTGGGCGGACGTGAGGGCGGTCTGGCGGTTGCCGGAGTCGGAGGCGCACCCGATGGTAAGGCTCTGGCCGACGGCCTGGAAGGCCGACAGGCCCTGGTCGCCGGGACCGTGGAAGTCTCCTTCGGCGCTCTGACAGGTGCCTCCGGGCCCCCCGAGTGTGCGGCCGTCGAACAGCGAGCGAGTGAGCTGGTCGTCGATCTGGCCGTAGAGGTACCCCCGCAGGGCGACGACGGTGGCGGCACCCGTCACCAGCGTGACCACGGTGAAGAGGGCGACCATCGCCACGACCAGCTTGGCCCGCAGGGTCCAGGACCGCGGGCTGAGCCGGCTGGGTAGGGCCGCCCCGCGAGCCGGCACGAGCACCCGGGGTGGGGTACCCGACTGCAGTCCGTTGGCCGAAGGGTTCCCTACCGCGCCCTGAGGGGCAGTGACGGTGGGGGCGTTCCCCCCGCTGCCGCGACCCGAGAAGAAGAAGCGGCGCGGGCCTGAGCCCAACGGGCTCGTCTCAGGCCGTGGGCTTGAGGACATACCCCACGCCTCGCATCGTATGGATCATCGGCTCCCTTCCCGCGTCGATCTTCTTGCGCAGGTAGGAGATGTAGAGCTCGACGACGTTGGCCTGGCCCCCGAAGTCGTAGTTCCAGACCCGGTCGAGGATCTGCGCCTTGGACAGCACCCGCTTGGGGTTGCGCATGAGGTAGCGCAGCAGCTCGAACTCGGTGGCGGTCAGTGTGATGTTGTCGGCGCCACGCATGACCTCGTGGCTGTCCTCGTCGAGCGTGAGGTCGCCGACGACGAGCATCGACTCGTTGTCGTCGGCCGCGAGGATCGCCGTACGGCGCATCAGCCCACGCAGGCGCGCCACGACCTCCTCCAGGCTGAACGGCTTGGTGACGTAGTCGTCGCCCCCGGCCGTGAGACCGGCGACGCGGTCCTCGACGGCGTCCTTGGCGGTGAGGAACAGCACGGGGATGCGGTCGTTGTGCTCGCGCATGCGGCGCAGCACCTCAAGGCCGTCCATGTCGGGGAGCATCATGTCGAGGGCCACGACGTCCGGGTCGAACTCGCGGGCGGCTCGCACGGCGCCCATCCCGTTGGCGGCCGACTTGACCTCCCACCCCTCGTAGCGCAGAGCCATGCCCAGCAGCTCGGTGAGGTTCTGCTCGTCGTCGACCACGAGCACCCTCGGGGCAGAGCCGTCGAGTCGCTGGAGCTTCTGGGTCTTGGCCTGGGCCTTGTTCATAAGAGGAATCCTGCGTGTCTCGGCTTGGTGTGGCGTAGGTCTTGGCTGTGCCTTCGCTGTGAAAACTCTGTGGTCCATGGTCCATGACTCCACGTCGTCGCCACAGGCAGGTGCGGGACCTTCACCAGTGGCCACCTGTCGGTGGTGAGCAGCCCCTGCCCACCTGCACAACGCACGGGAGGGTCACAGGGTTTCGAGACGTCGCCCCGGAGACCTCGAGGCGTGAGCCGGTCGACGCGGTGGCCGGGCGCAGTCGCGGACGGGGTGCCACGCTGGGGGGATGCGCATCATCGGAGCAGCCTGGGGACGCACGGGCACGACGTCGGCCTCGGCCGCCCTGGAGCGACTCGGCGCCGGGCCGGTGTGCCACATGAGCCGCATGTTCGAGCACCCCGACGAGGCCGCGCAGTGGGCGGCCTACCGTCGCGGCGCGCTGGCGGACCTCGCCGCGCTCACCGACCGCTACGGCTCAGGCGTCGACTGGCCGGCGTGCTGGGCCTGGAAGGACCTCGCCGCCCTCCACCCCGAGGCGCCGGTCCTGCTGACGACCCGCGACCCGCAGCAGTGGTACGAGAGCGTCCTGGGGTCGGTCCACCTGTGGTCGGCGCCCGAGCGGATGGCGCCCACCCCGCAGGTGGAGGCCGCGGGCCTGCCCGCCGCAGGGTGTCGCGACCTGCTGGAGCTGCTGTGGGACAGCGAGTTCGGCGGCTGGGAGCGGGTGCTCGACCGCGGGGCGACGGTAGCGGCCTACGAGGCTCACGTCGCCGACGTGCGGGCGACCTGTCCACCCGCTCGGTTGGTGGAGTGGTCGGTGGCCGACGGATGGGAGCCGCTGTGCGCGGCCCTCGGTGTGCCGGTTCCGGACGAGCCCTTCCCGCACCTGAACTCTCGGGCTGAGGGGACACCGCCCGGGAGCGGGAGGTAGCGTCCGGCTCATGGACCTCGTCAGCATCCCCGTCCCCGGTAGTTCGGCCGAGGCGTATGTCGCCCGCCCCGCGTCGGGCTCCGGCCCCGGTGTTCTCCTCTTCATGGACGCCATCGGTGTCCGGCCCCGTCTGGCGCAGATGGCCGACCGGATCGCCGGCTGGGGCTACGTCGTCCTCGTGCCCAACGTCTTCCATCGCAGCGGCACGGTCGAGCAGGTCGCTCCCCACGCCGATCTGCGCGAGCCGGGCGAGCGCGAGGCGTTCTTCGGGCAGGCCATGCCGCGCATCGGCGAGCTGACCACCGACCTCGCCCTGGCCGATATCGACGCCTACCTCGAGACGCTCCACGACCTCGACGGTGTGACCGGTGAGCGCGTCGGGGTCCTCGGCTACTGCATGGGCGCACGCCTAGCCATCCGGGCCGCGACCAGCCACCCCGACGAGGTCGTCGCGTGTGCGGGCTTCCACGGCGGTGGCCTCGTCACGGGCGAGAGCGACAGCCCGCATCGGCAGATCCCCTCGGCGCGCGCTGAGTTCGCCTTCGGTCACGCCGACAACGACGGCTCGATGCCGCCCGAGGCCGTCACCACGCTCGGCGAGACCCTGGCCGCGAGCGGCCTCACCGCCACGAACGAGGTGTATGTGGGCGCCGCGCACGGCTACTCCATGGCCGACACCTCGATGTATGACGAGAGGGCCACCGAGCGCAGCTTTGCCTCGCTGGAGGCGCTCTTCGCCCGCACCCTGCGGTGACCCGGGCGGCCCGGTTCCGTGCTCCTGGAGAGATCACCCCGCTCTCGAGGCGCCACTGACGGCTCAGACCTGTTACGCTCCTCGCGGTTGCAGTTCATTCCTCGCACGTCGAAGACCGGCCCGCCATCGCGGGCCTTTTTTGGTGGGTTACCAGCACGAGCTTGCTCGCTGCTGTGGGACCGGGTTGCAGCTGGGTCAGCGCACAGAGTGTTGGCCCATCGCTCACACGAAAGAGATACACATCCCATGGCACAAGGCACCGTGAAGTGGTTCAACGCTGAGAAGGGCTTCGGCTTCATCGCCCAGGATGGCGGTGGCCCGGACGTGTTCGTCCACTACTCCGCCATCGAGACCAACGGTTACCGTTCGCTCGACGAGGCCCAGCGCGTCGAGTTCGAGGTCACCCAGGGTCCCAAGGGCCCCCAGGCCGAGAAGGTCCGCGCGGTTTGAGACCACGCGGTCGATCCTGACCAGGATCGCCCCTGACTGACGTCAGCGACGTCCCTCGACCCCCTCTGGGGTCGGGGGACGTTGTCGTCCCACCTCTCGGTGAGACGCCAGGAGCGCCCGAGCCCCGAGGGGGACCGGGCGCTCCGTCCGAGCCGGCGGACCGACGCGGAGGTCGTGCGTCAGGTGCTCACAGCACGCCGAGGCGGCTCTTGAGCCCGTCGAGCTCGACCTGCAGCTGGGTCGGCAGGTCGTCGCCGAACTTGGCGAACCACTCCTCGATCTGCGGGATTTCGGCCTTCCACTCGTCCTCGTCGACGGCGAGGGCGGCCGTGATGGCCTCCGGTGTCATGTCGAGGCCCTCGACGTCGAGCGACTCCGGGGTGGGCACGTGGCCGATGGCGGTCTCGACCGCGGCCGCCTTGCCCTCCATGCGCTCGATGGCCCACTTGAGCACGCGGGCGTTCTCGCCGAAGCCCGGCCACAGGAACCCACCGTCCTCGTCACGACGGAACCAGTTGACGTAGAAGATCTTCGGCAGCTTGGCCGCGTCGGCGTCCTTGCCGAGGTTGACCCAGTGCTGGAAGTAGTCGCCGGCGTTGTAGCCGATGAAGGGCAGCATGGCCATCGGGTCGCGGCGCACGACACCGACGGCGCCGGTCGCCGCCGCGGTGGTCTCGGAGGAGAGCGTGGCGCCCATGAAGGTGCCGTGGATCCAGTCGCGCGACTCGGTCACGAGCGGCACGGTCGTCTTGCGGCGGCCGCCGAAGAAGATGGCCGAGATCGGCACGCCGTTGGGGTCGTCGTACTCATCGGCGAGGATCGGGCACTGCTCGATCGGGGTGCAGTAACGGCTGTTGGGGTGGCTGCTGGGCTCGTCTGAGTCGGGCGTCCAGGGCTCGCCCTTCCATGAGGTCGCGTGGTCGGGCGTGTTCTCCAGGCCCTCCCACCAGACGTCACCGTCGGGTGTGAGCGCGACGTTGGTGAAGACGGAGTTGCCCTTGGCGATGGTGCGCATCGCGTTGGGGTTGGTGTGCTCGTTGGTGCCGGGAGCGACGCCGAAGAAGCCGAACTCGGGGTTCACGGCATACAGCCGACCGTCCTTGCCGAAGCGCATCCAGGCGATGTCGTCGCCGAGGGTCTCGACCTTCCAGTCGGGGATGGTGGGCGAGAGCATCGCGAGGTTGGTCTTGCCGCAGGCGCTCGGGAAGGCGGCGGCGACGAAGTAGGTCTGCTGCTCGGGCGAGGTGAGCTTGAGGATGAGCATGTGCTCGGCCAGCCAACCCTCGTCACGGGCCATGACCGAGGCGATGCGCAGGGCGTAGCACTTCTTGCCCAGCAGGGCGTTGCCGCCGTAGCCGGAGCCGTAGGACCAGATCATGCGCTCCTCGGGGAACTGCACGATGTACTTCGTGTCGTTGCAGGGCCAGGGCACGTCGGCCTGGCCGGGCTGCAGCGGGGCGCCGATGGAGTGCAGCGCGGGCACGTAGTCGGCGTCGAGCTCCTCGATGCGGCGCAGCACGTTGACGCCGGTGCGGGCCATGACGCGCATCGACACGACGACGTACTCGCTGTCGGTGACCTCGACCCCGAACATCGGGCTGTCGGCGTTGAGGTGACCCATGACGAAGGGCACGACATACATCGTGCGGCCCTTCATGCAGCCGGCGTAGAGCCCGCGCATGAGCTCCTTCATCTCCTGCGGGGCCATCCAGTTGTTCGTGGGCCCGCAGTCCTTCTCCTCCACGGAGCAGATGAAGGTGCGGTCCTCGACCCGCGCGACGTCCGTGGGGTCGGAGGCGGCGTGGAAGGAGTTGGGCTTGAGGGTCTCGTTGAGCCGGGTGAAGGTGCCGGCCGCAACGAGCTTGTCGGTCAGGCGGGTCCACTCCTGCTGGGAGCCGGTCACCCACACGACCTCGTCGGGGGTGGTCAGGGCGGCGACCTCGTCGACCCAGGCCTGCAGCCGGGCGTGGGTGGTGCCGCCGACGGGCTTGTCGACCTCGTCGTTCGACATGGTCGTGCCCGTGTTGCCGGTGTCGGTCGTCATCGCAGTTGCCGTCCCTTTCGCCCGGGCGCCGTCGCGTCGGGCTTGCTCTTGGTGTCGCGCTGGTGGTTTCTCTGGGTCGTGCACGGCGGCGCCCGGAGGTGAGGTGTCCACATCGTGGGCGTCGATTCTGGTCAAGGTACGCCTGGCCCGGGCCACGTGACGGGACGAGAGTCCCTCCTCACTCGTGAAACCAGTCACAACCAGAGGGTGGTCGGACGATGACAACGTTGACCTGCTCGACGTCGGGTCACGAGACCGGAAAGTCGTCGTGGTGAGTGCTGACCGTTGATGGCCCGCCGACTCCCGCCCGTGGCCCGACAGCGGGGGGATACCGATTTCGTCGCAGGCAGGCGGGCCGGGTAGTCTTACCCGTCGTTGCCCCGGGTGCATTCGGAGGCGACGAAGCACCAGCGCCCGTAGCTCAACGGATAGAGCATCTGACTACGGATCAGAAGGTTAGGGGTTCGAATCCCTTCGGGCGCACTCTGTGTTGAGACAGACTTGTGGGGCCCTGACCAGCGGAAACGCCGGCCGGGGCCTTACTCGTCCTCGGGGTCGGTGGGGGCCGCTGGAGGGGCTCTGGGCCCAAGAATGGGCTCAACAATGGAGACCGGGGTCCTGCGGTCGGGTGGGGAGACTGGTGGTGTGCCCCAGTCGCGTCGAGCCCCCGTCAGGGGATGTGGTGTGCCCTCGGGTGTCCCCTGGACGGGCCTGGCGGGGCGTATGGCTGGTATGGAGACCTTCACACTCGACCGCCGCCCCTTCGACTTCTTCGCCGACCGATCCGCCGACCCGACCCCCCTGGTGCCGCTGCTCCTGACGCTGACCGAGGTCGCGGCGCACCTGCGCTGCACCCGCCGCTCCGTCGAGCGGCAGGTCGCCGGTGGCCACCTGCGCGTCGTCCACGTCGGGCGCGCCGTCCGGGTCGAGCGGCGCGAGCTCGATCGCTACCTCGCTGCGCTGCGTGAC
>JALYVC010000237.1 GCA_030853445.1 Actinomycetota bacterium
CTTCACCGCGGTGCTGGCCATGGCCAACACCGACCCGGTCACCGACACCGCCGAGGCCGCCGAGCGGGTGCTCGACCTCGGCCGGGCCGTCGGGCTCGTCGACGTGCAGCCGGTCGGAGCCGTCACCAAGGGGCTCGAGGGTCGCGAGCTCGCCGAGCTCGCGCTCATGGCCCGGTCACGGGCCCGGGTGCGGGTCTTCTCCGACGACGGCCACTGTGTCGACGACGCCCGTGTGATGCGTCGGGCGCTGGAGTACGTCAAGGCGTTCGGCGGCGTCATCACTCAGCACGCACAGGACCCTGTGCTCGCTGGACGCGAGGCCTGCTGCCACGAGGGCGAGCTCTCGGGCCGGCTCGGACTGCCCGGGTGGCCCGGCGTGGCCGAGGAGAGCATCGTCGCGCGCGACGTCATGCTGGCCCGGCACACCGGCAGCCGGGTGCACGTCGCCCACGTGTCCACAGCGGGCACGGTCGAGGTGCTGCGCTGGGCCAAGGCCGCCGGCATCGCCGTCACCGCCGAGGTGACCCCGCACCACCTCATGCTGACGACCGACCTGCTCACCGGCTACGACCCGGTCTTCAAGGTCAACCCGCCGCTGCGCCCGCAGGAGGACGTCGACGCCCTGCGCGCGGCGCTGGCCGACGGCACCATCGACGCGGTCGCCACCGACCACGCTCCCCACGCGCGCCACGACAAGGAGCACGCCTTCGTCGACGCAGCCTTCGGGGTGCTCGGCCTCGAGACTGCACTTTCGGTGGTCGCCGAGTCGATGGTGCGCACCGGGTTGCTCGACTGGGTCGGGGTGGCGCGGGTGATGTCGCAGACCCCGGCGCGCATCGCGGGCCTCGCCGGGCACGGCGGCACGCTGGCTGTCGGTGACCCGGCCAACCTCACCCTGGTCGAGCCCGACCGCACGGTGACCGTCGACGCCGCCGCCTCAGTCTCGTTGTCGCGCAACAACCCCTGGCACGGCCGCACGCTCACCGGCGCCGTCCACTCCACCTGGCTGCGAGGCCGCCGTACCTACTCGTCCGACCCCGACACCTCTGCCGTCCGTCCCGAGGAGACCCTGTGACCGCTGCCACCCACCTCGACCTGCTCGCCCAGCGCGAGCCGGCCGTCCTCGTGCTCGAGGATGGACGCGCCTTCCGTGGCGAGGCCTTCGGCGCCCTCGGCGAGACGGTCGGTGAGGCGGTGTTCTCCACCGGGATGACCGGATACCAGGAGACACTGACCGATCCGAGCTACCACCGGCAGGTCGTCGTCATGACCGCGCCGCACGTGGGCAACACGGGGATGAACGTCGACGACCGGGAGTCGTCGCGGATCTGGGTGGCCGGCTACGTCGTGCGCGACCCGGCCCTGCGGCCGTCGAGCTGGCGCTCGACCGCGACGCTCGAGGACGAGCTGCGCGACCAGGGGGTCGTCGGCATCTGCGGGATCGACACCCGCGCCCTGACCCGCCACCTGCGCGAGCGCGGGGCGATGCGGGTGGGCATCTTCGGTGGTGAGGAGTATGCCGCCGGCCTGCCCTCCGGGGCGGTCAGCCTGCTCACCGACCGCGTGCGCGAGGCGCCGCAGATGTCGGGAGCGGCCCTCGCTGCGGAGGTGAGCACCCCGCAGGCGTACGTCGTGCCGGCCGTGGGGGAGAAGCGGTTCACCGTGGCGGCGCTCGACCTGGGCATCAAGGCGATGACGCCGCAGCTGATGTCGCAGCAGGGGATCGAGGTGCACGTCCTGCCCGCCACCTCCACCTGGGAGCAGGTGCAGGCGGTCGCGCCCGACGGCGTCTTCTTCTCCAACGGCCCGGGTGACCCGTCGGCCGCTGACACCGAGGTGGCCCTCCTGCGCGAGGTGCTCGACGCGCGGATGCCCTTCTTCGGCATCTGCTTCGGTAACCAGCTGCTCGGGCGGGCCCTCGGCTTCGGCACCTACAAGCTGAAGTACGGTCACCGCGGCATCAACCAGCCGGTGATGGACCGCACGACCGGCAAGGTCGAGGTCACGGCGCACAACCACGGCTTCGCCGTCCAGGCACCCACCGACCGCGAGAGCGAGACGCCCTACGGGCGGGTGCAGGTGTCGCACGTGTGCCTCAACGACGACGTCGTCGAGGGTCTGACGTGCCTCGACCGACCGGCCTACTCGGTGCAGTACCACCCGGAGGCGGCGGCCGGGCCGCACGACGCGGCCTACCTCTTCGAGCGGTTCGTCGAGCTCATGACCCAGCACCAGCACGACCACAAGGAGGAGAGCGCCTGATGCCCAAGCGCGACGACATCACCAGCGTCCTCGTCATCGGCTCCGGCCCGATCGTCATCGGCCAGGCGTGCGAGTTCGACTACTCCGGCACCCAGGCCTGCCGGGTGCTGCGCGAGGAGGGCATCCGCGTCATCCTGGTCAACAGCAACCCGGCGACGATCATGACCGACCCCGAGTTCGCCGACGCGACCTACGTCGAGCCGATCACCCCCGAGGTCGTCGAGGCGATCATCGCCCGCGAGCGGCCCGACGCGGTGCTCGCCACCCTCGGCGGGCAGACGGCGCTCAACTGCGCGATCGCGTTGCACGAGAACGGTGTCCTGACGAAGTACAACTGCCCTCTCATCGGCGCCAACGTCGACGCCATCCAGCTCGGCGAGGACCGCGAGGCCTTCAAGGGCGTCGTGCGGCGGTGCGGCGCCGAGAGTGCCCGTTCCTTCATCACCCACACCATGGACGAGGTGCTGGCGGCCGCGGAGCAGCTCGGCTACCCCGTCGTCGTGCGTCCGTCCTTCACGATGGGCGGGCTGGGCTCCGGTTTCGCGAACGACGAGCACGAGCTGCGCCGGATGGCCGGCCAGGGCCTGCAGGCCAGCCCGACGACCGAGGTGCTGCTCGAGGAGTCGATCAAGGGCTGGAAGGAGTACGAGCTCGAGGTCATGCGCGACCACGCCGACAACGTCGTGATCGTCTGCTCGATCGAGAACCTCGACCCCATGGGGGTCCACACCGGTGACTCGATCACGGTCGCCCCCGCTCTCACCCTCACCGACCGGGAGTACCAGCGGCTGCGTGACATCTCGATCGACGTCATCCGCGAGGTGGGCGTCGAGACCGGCGGCTGCAACATCCAGTTCGCCGTCAACCCCGTCGACGGCCGGGTCATCGTCATCGAGATGAACCCGCGCGTGTCGCGCTCGTCCGCGCTGGCGTCGAAGGCGACCGGCTTTCCGATCGCCAAGATCGCGGCCAAGCTCGCGATCGGCTACACGCTCGACGAGTTGAGAAACGAGATCACCAGTGGCGCGACGCCGGCCAGCTTCGAGCCTTCGATCGACTACGTCGTCACCAAGGTGCCGCGCTTCGCCTTCGAGAAATTTCCGATGGCCGATTCGCACCTGACGACGCAGATGAAGTCGGTGGGCGAGACGATGGGCATCGGCCGCACCTTCCGCGAGGCGTTCGTGAAGGCGAAGCGCGGGCTCGAGGGCGAGCTCGTCTGGCACCCCGAGAACCTGCATCCATGGTTTGCC
>JALYVC010000244.1 GCA_030853445.1 Actinomycetota bacterium
GGCGTCAACATCGTGGCCGCGCAGATCAGCCAGGCCGCCGAGGGCGACGGCGCCACCATGGTCCTGCGGGTCGACGGCGAGGTGTCGGCGGAGGTGCTGGACGCCGTGGGCGCCGAGGCCGGGGCGACCACGATCCGCGCGGTAGACCTCTCCTGATGCGGCACGGACAAGCGTGGTGCGAATCGACGATCTCTGCGGAGGCATTGCGATGAAGCTGGCGGTCGTCCCGGGGGACGGGATCGGGCCCGAGGTGATCAGCGAGGCGCTCAAGGTGCTGGAGCAGGCCGTGCCCGGGGTCGACACCACCACCTACGACCTCGGCGCAGCCCGGTGGCACGCGACGGGGGACCTGCTGCCCGACACGGTGCTCACCGAGCTTCGGGGCCACGACGCGATCCTGCTCGGGGCCGTCGGAGACCCCTCCGTACCCAGCGGGATCCTCGAGCGAGGCCTGTTGCTCCGGCTGCGCTTCGAGCTCGACCACCACGTGAACCTGCGCCCCGCCCGGCTCTACCCCGGGGTCCGCTCACCCCTGGTGAACCCCGGTGACATCGACATCGTCGTGGTGCGAGAGGGCACCGAGGGGCCCTACACCGGCAACGGGGGGGTGCTCCGCCGCGACACCCACCACGAGGTGGCCACCGAGGTGAGCCTGAACACCTGGTTCGGCATCAACCGGGTGGTGCGGGACGCCTTCGCCCGCGCAGAAGACCGTCGCAAGCACCTGACCCTGCTGCACAAGACCAACGTCCTCGCCCACGCCGGCTCGCTGTGGTCCCGCGTGGTCGAGGAGGTCTCCCTGGAACACCCCGACGTGACCGTGGTCTACCAGCACGTGGACTCCGCGACCATCCACCTGGTCACCGACCCGGGCCGCTACGACGTCATCGTCACCGACAACCTGTTCGGCGACATCATCACCGATCTCGCCGCGGCAGTGACCGGGGGCATCGGCCTGGCGGCCAGCGGCAACATCGACGGGACTCGGGAGAACCCCAGCATGTTCGAACCGGTGCACGGCAGCGCCCCCGACATCGCCGGCCAGGGTCTCGCCGACCCCACCGCGGCGGTGCTCTCGGTAGCCCTGCTGCTCGACCACGTGGACCGCGCGGACGCCGCCCGGCGGATCCAGGCCGCGGTCGCCTTCGACCTCGCGACCCGCGACCCCAACCGCCCGGGCAGCACCATGGCCATCGGCGACCGGCTCGCCGCGCTGGTCTCCACGGTCTGAGAACGACGACCACCCGTGCTTATCTCCCGCCCCACCGCCCGCTTGTAGGCTGAGCCACCATGCGACTGGGACGTATCGCCAGCCCTGACGGGGTCGCCTTCGTGAGCATCGAGGGGGAAGGAACCGACCGCACCGCGCGGGAGATCGCCGAGCACCCCTTCGGGACGCCCACGTTCACCGGCCGCTCCTGGCCGCTGGACGACGTTCGGTTGCTGGCGCCGATCCTGGCCTCCAAGGTGGTGTGCGTGGGCAAGAACTACGCCGACCACGTCGCCGAGATGGGCGGTGCGGACGCCGCGCCACCGGCCGACCCGGTCATCTTCATGAAGCCCAGCACCACGATCATCGGGCCCGGGGTCCCGATCGTGCTCCCCCCGACGTCGAGCAACGTGCACTTCGAGGGGGAGCTGGCGGTCGTCATCGGACGCCCGTGCAAGGACGTCACGGCCGAGCGGGCAGAAGGTGTCGTGGCTCTTGGCCCGGGTCCACTGCCCGTCGGCGGCCTGCTGGTCGCGGGCGGTGACGTCGTTGGCGACGGTGTAGCCGAGCACCACGTCGAGCGCCCGCTCGGCCGTCACGTCCTTGCACGGGCGTCCGACGACGACCGCCAGCTCCCCCTCGAAGTGCACGTTGTCCGACGTCGGGGGGAGCACGATCGGGACCCCGGGCCCGATGATCGTGGTGCTCGGCTTCATGAAGATGACCGGGTCGGCCGGGGGTGCGCCGTCCGCGCCACCCATCTCGGCGACGTGATCGGCGTAGTTCTTGCCCACGCACACCACCTTGGAGGCCAGGATCGGCGCCAGCAGCCGCACGTCGTCCAACGGCCAGGAGCGGCCGGTGAACGTGGGCGTGCCGAAGGGGTGCTCGGCGATCTCTCGCGCGGTGCGGTCGGTTCCCTCCCCCTCGATGCTCACGAAGGCGACCCCGTCGGGGCTGGCGATACGTCCCAGTCGCATGGTGGCTCAGCCTACAAGCGGGCGGCGGGGCGGGAACAAGAACGGGCGGCGGGGTGGGTACAAGCACAGGCGGTGGGGCGCGAAATCAGACGGGTAGGCATTCTCAGACCGTGGAGACCAGCGCGGCGAGCCGGTCGCCGATCGCCATGGTGGTGCCCGGGCGGTTGGGGTCGCGGGTCGCGAGGTCGAAGGCGACCGCGGCCTGGATCCGCCGGGCGGCGTCCGCGCGGTCCACGTGGTCGAGCAGCAGGGCTACC
>JALYVC010000136.1 GCA_030853445.1 Actinomycetota bacterium
GGTCGGGACGGTCCGTGCGGTCGGGACGGGGGCTCCACTCACGACGCGGGCCGTCCGCGCCGCGCTCGGGACGATCGCTGCGGGGGGCCCACTCGCGGCGAGGCGCAGTGGTGTCGCGCGCCCCACGGTCGGCTCGGTCGGGGCGGGAGAAACGGTCGGAAGGGCCGGAGGCGCTGGGCGCTCCCTGAGCGCTCTGGCCGCGGTGCGCCTTCTTGGCCCCGGCGTGCGAGGCCTTCTTGTCCGTGGACCAGCGGGCCTTCTTGGGCGCGCCAGAGGTCGGGTAGTTGCTCACGATGGTTCAACTCACTTCGGGTGACTCGAGTAGACACGTCTCGAGCCACCTGGCGAGGGTGATCGGGCAAGACGAGCCTCAGGCGCCTGCGGCGCCCGGTGGGCCGGTTTCCAGCAGGGTTGCTGACCGGCTACGGACCCGCTCCGCGTCGGAGATGATGCTGCGTCAAGCAGATCAGCCATCCCGCACGGCAGTGCCGTGACGCGAGGATGAGCAGCGTTGACATCGGGCGCGGCCTTGCGCCTCGGAGTCGGGTGTTTCCACTCTACCAGCGCTTCGACCCCGATGACGCCTCCCCCCGTGGGAGGGCTGCGGGGGCGCTCGGCCTGCGCCGACGAAGCCACGGGACGACGATCCCGAGACCGATCCCCACACCGACCAGGTCGGCCGCCGCGTCCCACGGGTCGCCGGAGCGGTTCGGGAGCACGCCGTTCTGCAGCACCTCGCTGAGCACGGCGTGGCCCGCGAGCACCACAGCGACGGGCTGCCACCGCCCCCACCAGAGCGACCAGGCCACGAGCGGCAGGAGGAAGAGCACGGGGTGGACCATCTTGTCGGTCCACGACACCGGACCCTCGACCGTGATCCGGGGCCAGTACAGCGCGGCGAGGTGGACCACACCCACCACGGCGCCGACCACCGCCCAGGGACGAGGACGGTGGCTGCCCACCAAGGACGCCTCGGACCCTCGGGACTCAGGTGGGGTACGGGGCATGCGGTCCAGCGTCGCACGACGACCGACCCCCACGCCGGTGGTCGCCCCGCACTCGGGTCGTCAGGGGTCGAGGGTCACAGGGCCGGAGGGGCAGAGGGTCACGGGGTGACGCTGCCGCCGCTCGTCGTTCCGCCGCTCGCGCTGGCGCCGCTCGTGCTGATCCCGGTCGTGCCGGTGCTGTCCGTGAGGCTCGGGCACCCGGGGTCAGGTGTCGTGGTGCTGGGGGTCGACGTGCCGGTCGTCGTCGTGCTGTCGGTCGTCGCGGTGGTCGATGTCGGCGACGTGCCTGTCGACGTGCTCGGGGACGTCCCCGTGCTCGTACCCGTCGATGTTGCGCTCGTGCTGGGGCACGTCGACGTGGTGGTCGTCGGCGTCGGTGTGCCCGTCGGTGACGTGCTCGGCGTGCTCGATGTGCTCGGCGTGTTCGTCGTCGACGTGGTGGTCGTGGTGGTCGTGGTGGTCATGGTCGACGTGGTGGTCGTCGTGGTCGTGCCACTGGTGCTCGTCGGCAGCCAGGTCGTGGTCGGCGCCTGGCCTGCGGTCGAGTTCGCGGGCGGGGAGGCGGAGGTCGGGGGGGCCGGGATGGTGCCCGCACCGTCGTCGGTGGGCGTCACGCCGTCGCGGTAGGCCAGGCCCCAGCTGACGACGGAGTCGAGGTAGGACCGGGAGTAGTTGTAGGACAGGACTGCTGCGGAGATGCCGGCGTCGGTCGAGAGGTCACGACCACCGGCGCAGAGGTAGAACCCGGCGCCGAGGGTCGCGTCGTACACGTTGCTCGGGTCCTTGACACCGTCGGCGTTGCCGTCACGCCCCCAGCTGCGCCAGGTGCTGGGGAGGAACTGCATCGGGCCCACCGCCCGGTCGTACGCGGGGTCGCCGTCGAGCGCGCCACCGTCGGTGTCGGTGATGACGGCGGTGCCCGCGAGCGAGCCGTCCAGCCGTGGCCCGAGGATCCGTCCGCGGGTCGTGCCGTCGGCCGTGACCCGCCCGCCGGAGGCGTGGCCCGACTCGATGCGCCCGATGCCCGCCAGCAGCCACCACGGCAGATGGCACGCCGGGTCGCTGGCGGCGAGCGCGGACTCGGCTGCGCGGTAGG
>JALYVC010000252.1 GCA_030853445.1 Actinomycetota bacterium
TGCTCAGCCAGGGCCCGGGCCAGCCGGTCGCGCAGCTCGTCGAGGCCCACCCGCTCCTCGCCCTCACCGGGCGGGCGGGTCCGACCCGGAGCGTCGTCGGCGGCGCCCTCGCTGTCGCGGGAGGACTGCCTTGCGCCGACTCCCGCGGGGAAGTAGAGGTCGTAGACGGCGTCGAAGACGTCACGCTGGCCTCCACGGCGCACGAGCGCCGAGGCCAGCCCCTCGCGCAGCCGTTCGCGGTCGTCGAGGCCGAGCACCTCCATCACCCGACCGGCGTCGACCGTCTCGCTCGTCCCGCACGGCAGGCCCTTGCTGCGCAGCGCGCCGACCATCTCGACCAGGCGCGCACCGACACCGTCGCTCACGACCACCCACCCCCTCTGGCGTCGCCGCCGGTCCCGTCGCTGGTGTCGGGGGCGCCGTCGGCACGCGGGTGGGCACTCATGGTCCAGCTCAGTGACGCAGGGCCGCGTCGAGGTCGAGCCCGGCCCGGGCCTTGACGAGATCATCCTGGTGCTTGAGCACCGCGCCGAGCGTGGCCTCGACGACCGCGGCGTCGAGGCGGCTGGCCCCGAGGGCCAGCAGCGTGCGGGCCCAGTCGATCGACTCCGACACCGACGGCGCCTTGCGCAACGGCATACCGCGCAGGGCGCCGACGACCCGCACCACGGAGGCGGCGAGCGCGGCATCGAGCCCGGGCACCTTGAGCCGCACGATCTGTTCCTCGAGGTCGGGCTCGGGGAAGTCGAGGTGCAGGAAGAGGCACCGACGCCGCAGCGCCTCCGAGAGCTCACGCGTGGCGTTGGAGGTGAGCACGACGAAGGGGCGCCGCGTCGCCCGGATGGTGCCCAGCTCGGGCACCGTCACCTGGAAGTCGCCGAGCACCTCGAGCAGCAGCCCTTCGATCTCGACGTCGGCCTTGTCGGTCTCGTCGACGAGCAGCACCGTCGGCCCCTCGCCACGGATGGCCGTCAGGAGTGGCCTCTCGAGAAGGAACTCCTCAGAGAAGACGTCGGTGCGGGCGTCGTCCCATGTCTCGTCACGGCCGGCGGTGATGCGCAGCAGCTGCTTGGCGTGGTTCCACTCATAGAGGGCACGCGCCTCGTCGACCCCCTCGTAGCACTGGAGCCGCACGAGCCGGGCGTCGCAGGCCTGGGCCACCGCGCGTGACAGGTCGGTCTTGCCCACCCCCGCCGGACCCTCGACGAGCAGCGGCTTGCCGAGCTCGCTGGCGAGGAAGACCGTCGTCGCGACGGGCTCCGAGGCGAGGTAGCCCACCTCGGCGAGCCGGCGCAGCACGTCGTCGACCGACGTGAAGGGCATGGTGCGCGTGGAGGACGCCGTGGTGTCGTGGCGGCTGGCCACCGGGTCGGTCGCCATCAGTGCCCCCGGTCGATCCACTCCTGCAGGTGAGGTCGCTCCTGGCCGATCGTCGTCGGGTCGCCGTGCCCGGTGAGCACCACCGTCTCGGACGGCAGGGTCAGCAGGCGGTCGCGCACCGAGTCGACGATGACGCCGAAGTCGCTGAGGGAGCGGCCGGTCGCCCCCGGCCCACCGGCGAAGAGGGTGTCGCCGGTGAAGACGACCCCCAGCGCCGGCACGTGGAAGCAGCAGGCTCCCGGCGCGTGGCCGGGGGTGTGCAGCACGTGCAGCTCGACGTCGCCGACCGTGACGACGTCACCGTCGGCCAGCGGGGCGGGCATCGGGTCGTCGCCGCGGCTCAGCCCCCAGAGCACCTCGTCCTGCGGGTGCAGGTAGGCCGTGGCGCCCGTCGCCCGGGTGAGGTCTGCGACCGCGGTGACGTGGTCGTCGTGCGCGTGGGTGAGCAGGACGGCGCGCACCGTGCGGTCGCCGACGAGGTCGACGATCGGCCCGGCCTCGTGTGGCGCGTCGATGACGATGCAGTCGACGTCGTCACCGAGCACCCAGACGTTGTTGTCGACGTCCCAGGTGCCTCCGTCGAGGCTGAAGGTGCCCGACGTGACGGTGTGGTCGATGCGGACCCCTCCCGGCGATACCGGCAGGTCGAGGCCCGAACCGCCCACGGCTGCAGCGTCGCTCACAGCTGCACCACGGAGCGCAGCACCGTGCCCTCACCCATCTTGGTGAAGGAGGCCTCGACGTCGCCGAGCCCCACGGTCTCGGTCACGAAGCCGCCGAGGTCGAAACGGCCCTGACGGTAAAGGTCGACGAGCATCGGGAAGTCGCGCGAGGGGAGGCAGTCGCCGTACCAGCTCGACGTCAACGAGCCTCCCCGGCCGAAGATGTCGATCAGCGGGAGCGTGACCTGCTGGTCAGGGGTCGGCACCCCGACCAGCACGACCGTGCCCGCAAGATCCCTCGCGTAGAAAGCCTGCTCATAGGTCTCGGGTCGACCGACGGCATCGATGACGACGCCGGCGCCGAAGCCACCGGTGAGCTCGCGGATACGCTCGACGACATCTTCCTGGGAAGCATCGATGGTGTGGGTGGCACCGAACTTGGTCGCCCACTCGAGCTTGCGGGGGTCGACGTCGACCCCGATGACGGTGGTCGCGCCGGCGAGCGCGGCGCCGGCCACGGCTGCGGAGCCGACGCC
>JALYVC010000256.1 GCA_030853445.1 Actinomycetota bacterium
CATCCGGGCGATGGCGGCGATGGGCGTCGACGGCATCGTGACCGACTACCCGGACGTCGCGCTCGCGATCGTCGGCCCCAACTGAAACGCACCCCACCGATCGACCGGGCGACCAGCGGCGACGGGAGGGGTGCACAATCGGGGCATGGCCCGACCCATCGCGACCAACACGACCGTCGACCTCACCGAGCTGCTGGCCTTCGTGCGGCCGCGGCACTCCATGGTGGTGATGACCACCCGGTCGGACGGGCGACCGCAGGCGTCTCCCGTCACCGGGGGCGTCGACGAGCAGGGGCGCATCGTCATCTCCACCTACCCCGGGCGAGCCAAGACCGCGAACGCCCGCAAGCGGCCGGCGCTGAGTGTGCTCGTGCTGTCCGACGACTTCGGCGGGGCCTGGGTGCAGGTCGACGGCGACTGCGAGGTGCTCGACCTCCCCGAGGCGGTCGAGCCGCTGGTCGACTACTTCCGGGCGATCTCGGGAGAGCACCCCGACTGGGACGAGTACCGCCGGGCGATGGTGCATCAGGGCAAGTCCCTGCTCCGGATCACACCGACCCACTGGGGTCCTATCGCCACCGGTGGGTTCCCGCCGAGCCTCGCGGGCTGACGTGCTGCGCGTCGGGGTCACCGGCGGGATCGGCTCGGGAAAGTCGACGGTGAGTGCCCGCCTGGGTGAGCTCGGCGCCGACGTCGTCGACGCGGACCGCGTCGCCCGGGAGGTCGTCGAGCCGGGTCGGCCCGCACTGGAAGGGATCCGCGAGCGCTTCGGGACGTCAGTGATCCGCGACGACGGGTCGCTCGACCGGGCCGCCCTCGCCGCCGTGGTCTTCGCCGACCCGGTGGCGCTGCGGTCGCTCGAGGAGATCACCGGCCCGGCGATCACCGCCGAGGTCGCCCGGCGACGCGGTCGGGTGCCGCGCGAGCAGGTCTCGGTCTTCGACATGCCGTTGCTCGTCGAGCGCGGGCTCTGGGTGCACGAGCACCTCTGCCTCGTCGTCGAGGTCGACGCGGACACGCGGGTCCGTCGTCTCGTCGAGGGCCGCGGACTCGACGAGGTCGATGCCCGCCGGCGGATCACCGCGCAGGCGACGGACGGTGAGCGTCGGGCGGTCGCCGACGTCGTCCTCGACAACACCAGGTCACCCTCACACCTCCAGCGACTCGTCGACGCCCTGTGGAACGAGCGACTCGTCCCCTACGACGCCAACCTGCGGACGGGGACCCGCTCCAGAGGTCCCGAGTCCGGCGCCGTCGTCCCGCGCGACGACTGGCCGGCGAGGGGGGAGCGGGTGGTGCACAGGATCGCGGCGGCGCTGTCCGAGGTGCACGGCGTGTCCGGGGTCGAGCACATCGGGCCGACGGCGGTCCCGGGACTGCTCGCCACGGACGTCGTCGACGTGCAGATCGCGGTGACCTCCCTCGGGGCCGCCGACGCGTCCCCCTTCCGTGACGGCCTGGCCGGGGCCGGCTACGTGCTGGCGCGGGGCAACGAGCGCGACCCCCCCCACCCGCTCGGAGCCGACCCCGAGACCTGGGCCGAGCGCTTGTGGGGTGGTTGCGACCCGGCAGCGGTCGTCCACGTCCACGTCCGAGCCGTGGACTCCGCCGGCTGGCGCTTCGCGCTGCTCGTGCGGGACTGGCTGCGCGCCGACCCTGAGGCACGCGAGGAGCACACCTCCGTGAGGCGTCGCCTGCTCGCGCTCGACCCGCGCACGGCGGCCTACGTCGAGACCGAGGAGTCGTGGTTCGAGGGGGCGTGGCACCGGGCCGAGGCCTGGGCGGCGACGACGTCCTGGACCGCCTGAGGAGTCTCGCTCCACCGCTCGGGAATGCCCTGTCGGTGGTGGGGCTTACGGTTGCATCATGCGTCCGACGACCGACATCAAGCGCACCGTGGCCCCCATCGAGGTGATCTCGGACTTCTCACCGAGCGGTGACCAGCCGACGGCCATCGCGCAGATCACCGAGCGGCTCAAGAGCGGAGAGTCCGACACGGTGCTGCTGGGCGCCACCGGCACCGGCAAGTCGGCGACGACCGCGTGGGTCATCGAGCAGGTCCAGCGGCCGACCCTGGTGATGGCACCGAACAAGACCCTCGCCGCCCAGCTGGCGAACGAGTTCCGCGAGCTGATGCCCAACAACGCGGTGGAGTACTTCGTCTCCTACTACGACTACTACCAGCCCGAGGCCTATATCCCGCAGACCGACACCTACATCGAGAAGGACTCCTCCATCAACGAGGAGGTCGAGCGGCTGCGGCACAGCGCGACCAACTCGCTGCTGACGCGCCGTGACGTCGTGGTCGTCGCCTCGGTCTCCTGCATCTACGGGCTCGGCACCCCGCAGGAGTACGTCGACCGGATGGCCCGTCTGCGGGTCGGCGACGAGATGGTGCGCGACGACCTGCTGCGCCAGTTCGTCCAGATGCAGTACACCCGCAACGACCTCGCCTTCACCCGGGGCACGTTCCGGGTTCGCGGCGACACCGTCGAGATCATCCCGGTCTACGAGGAGCACGCGATCCGCATCGAGTTCTTCGGTGACGAGATCGAGCGCATCTACACCCTCCACCCGCTGACCGGCGCGGTCATCCGCGAAGAGGAGGAGATGTACGTCTTCCCCGCGACCCACTACGTCGCCGGCCCCGAGCGCATGGAGCGGGCGATCGCCGGCATCGAGCTCGAGCTCGCCGACCGGCTCACCGAGTTCGAGAAGCAGGGCAAGCTGCTCGAGGCGCAGCGGCTGCGCATGCGCACGACCTACGACATCGAGATGATGCGCCAGGTCGGGTCGTGCAGCGGCATCGAGAACTACTCGCGCCACATCGACGGCCGGGCACCCGGTTCGGCTCCGAACTGCCTGCTCGACTACTTCCCCGAGGACTTCCTGCTCGTCATCGACGAGTCGCACCAGACCGTGCCCCAGATCGGCGCCATGTACGAAGGCGACATGTCGCGCAAGAGGATGCTCGTCGACCACGGCTTCCGCCTGCCGAGCGCCGCCGACAACCGCCCTCTGATGTGGGAGGAGTTCCTCGGGCGCATCGGGCAGACCCTCTACCTCTCGGCGACACCGGGTGAGTACGAGATGGCCAAGTCGGGCACCCCGGTGCAGCAGATCATCCGGCCCACGGGTCTGGTCGACCCCGAGGTCATCCTCAAGCCGACCAAGGGCCAGATCGACGACCTCCTGCACGAGATCGGGCTGCGCACCGAACGCCACGAGCGAGTGCTCGTCACGACGCTGACCAAGAAGATGGCCGAGGACCTCACCGACTACCTGCTCGACAAGGGCGTGCGGGTGAGGTATCTCCACTCCGACATCGACACCCTGCGCCGGGTCGAGCTCCTGCGCGAGCTGCGCCTGGGGGAGTACGACGTCCTCATCGGGATCAACCTGCTGCGTGAGGGCCTCGACCTGCCCGAGGTCTCGCTGGTGAGCATCCTCGACGCCGATAAGGAGGGGTTCCTGCGCTCGGCCCGGTCCTTGATCCAGACTATCGGTCGCGCGGCCCGCAACGTCAGCGGGCAGGTCCACATGTATGCCGACAAGGTGACCCCGTCGATGAGGCAGGCTCTCGACGAGACCGACCGACGTCGCGAGATCCAGGTCGCCTACAACCGCGAGCGGGGTATCGACCCCACGCCACTGCGCAAACGGATCGGCGACATCACGGAGATGCTCCAGCGCGAGGACGCCGACACCGAGGCACTGCTCGGCAGCGGTCGCTCCCAGTCGCGGGGCAAGGCCGCCAAGAACGGCGGCGGGCCCTCGGGTGGTCGGGGGGCGATGGCCGCGGACCTCGGGGTCGGGTCGGGCAGCAAGGTCGAGTCCATGGCCTCGGCCGACCTCGCGAACCTCATCCAGGAGCTCACCACCCAGATGCACCAGGCCGCGGCCGAGCTGCGCTTCGAGCTGGCGGCGAGGTTGCGCGACGAGCTCGGTGACCTCAAGAAGGAGCTGCGGCAGATGCAGCGCGCCACCTCCTGAGGCGACCTGCGGCACGGTGACCACGTCCGCTGAGCGGACCGCCAGCCGGCGCGGCGCAGACGCCTGCCACCATGGTCCGGTGAAGGTACTCCTGCTCGAGAACATCCACGCCGACGCCGTGGCCGCCTTCCAAGCGGCCGGTATCGAGGTCCTGCAGCATGCGGGCGCCATGGACGAGGCCGAGCTCGTGGCCGCCCTGCCCGGCGTCCATCTTCTCGGAATCCGCTCGGGCACCCGGGTGACCTCGGCCGTCCTCGATGCGGCCTCCGACCTGCTCGCCGTCGGCGCCTTCTGCATCGGCACCAACCAGATCGACCTCGACGCCGCCGCGGCCCGGGGGATCGCCGCCTTCAACGCCCCCTTCTCCAACACCCGCAGCGTCGTCGAGCTGGCCATTGCCGAGATGATTGCGCTGACCCGCCGGCTCACCGAGAAAAGCGATGCCCTCCACCATGGGGTGTGGGACAAGTCGGCCAAGGGCGCGCACGAGATGCGGGGCCGCACCCTGGGCATCATCGGCTACGGCAACATCGGCAGCCAGCTCTCGGTGCTGGCCGAGGCCATCGGCATGGGGGTCGTCTACTTCGACGCCGACGACAAGCTGCCGATGGGCAACGCCCGCCGGGTCGACACCCTCGATCAGCTGCTCGGTCAGGCCGACGTCGTCACCCTCCACGTCGACGGTCGCATCGGCAACGCCGGCTTCTTCGGGGCCCGGCAGTTCGCGGCGATGAGGCGAGGCGCGGTCTTTCTCAACCTCTCGCGCGGGTTCGTCGTCGACACCGAGGCCCTCGCCGAGAGCATCCGCAGCGGCCACCTCGCCGGCGCGGCGATCGACGTCTTCCCCGTCGAGCCGAAGGCGCAGGGAGACACGTTCGAGTCGAGCCTGCGCGGCCTGCCCAACGTCATCCTCACCCCGCACGTCGGTGGCTCCACCGAGGAGGCACAGCGCGACATCGGCCGCTTCGTCTCGGGGAAGCTGCGCGACTACACCGAGCGGGGCAGCACCTCGCTCAGCGTCAACCTGCCGTCCGCCCTGCTCGACGCCGGATCCTCGAGCCACCGTCTCGCGCTGCTGCACAGCAACATCCCGGGCGTGCTGGCGACCGTCAACCGGATGCTCTCCGACCACGGGGTCAACATCGAGGGCCAGGTGCTGGCCACGCGGGGCGAGCTGGGCTACGTCATCACCGACGTGGCCGCCGACACCTCACCCGACGTCGCGACGGCGCTGTCGGCGCTGCCCGAGACCATCCGCCTGCGCGTCCTGCGCTGACCTGCGGTCCCCGTCCGTCAGGAAAGGGGCAGGCGGCCGGCGCCCGCGAAGGTGGCGAGGCGGCCCGGGTCCAGTGGGCCGTGCATGATCCCTTGGCCGGTCTCGGGCGCGTGGATCATCGAGCCGGGGCCGGTGACGATGCCCACGTGGTGAGCCCCGGCCGCGCCGGGGTAACGGAAGAAGTAGAGGTCACCCGACTGCACCTGCTCGAGCGGGACGTCCCTGCACGCGTCCTGCTGGTCGTCGGCGTCACGTGGCACGACCACGCCGAGCTCGCGGTAGCACCAGTGCACCAGCCCGGAGCAGTCGAGCCCGTGGGGACTGAGGCCTCCCCACAGGTAGGGCAGGTCGAGGTGCTGGCGGGCCAGGGCCACCAGCGGGTGCCCGTGGGTCGTCCCCGGCCCGGCGGTCGGCAGCGGCGCCCGGGGCGACGGCCCGACCGGGTCCGTCAGATGGCTGGCCCGCACCCAGCCGGGGTAACCG
>JALYVC010000271.1 GCA_030853445.1 Actinomycetota bacterium
CCCCCCGGCCCCTCCTGCCCCCCGGCCTCCTCGGCGCGATGCTGCGCGCCGACAGCACGCGACCTCGTCTGACGTCCTACGACAACGCCCCCGGCCCGAGCGCGGGCGAGCGCGTCGAGCTCTCGGCACGGGTCCTGGGCAACTGGGTCGCCAAGGCGGGCAACTGCCTGCAGGACGAGCTCGACGCCGGCCGCGGCACGAGCGTGTTGCTGGCCCTCCCCACGCACTGGCGCGCGGTCTACTGGGCCCTGGCCGTATGGAGCGTCGGCGCCACGGTGCGGCTGGCCCCGGGCGAGGACGCGCTCGCCTCTGCTCCGGACTGCGACGTGGTGGTCTCCGACGAGGTCGACGTCGTCGCCGCGGCGCAGGGTCCGTCGGTGCTCGTCTCGCTGCCGATGCTCTCGCGCAGCCACCCGGACACCCCGGCAGGCGCTCTCGACGAGGCTCGCGAGCTCGCGACCTACGGCGACGTCTTCGACCCGTGGGAGGAGGCCGGCGACGAGGACCCGGGTCTGGTGGTCGACGACCGCACGACACCCCAGTCAGGGCTGGTCGCGTCCGTGCCCGAGTGGGGGCCGCGCCCGCGGGTGCTACTCGCGGGCCCCCTCTTGCAGGTGCTGCCCCTGGCCCTGTCGGCCTGGGCCGCAGACGGATCGGTGGTGCTGGTGCGCGGTGGCGCCGCCGACCAGACCGCCCGAAGCGCCTCCGAGGGGGTCACGGTCGACGCGCGCTCCTGACGAGCGAGCGAGCCCCCGTCGGCCCGGAGGTCGTCAGGCCAGGTCGACGCCGAAGTCGGGCCCGGTCTTCTCCCGCACCTCGCGCTCCTCGACGCCCGGTGCGAGCTCACGCAGCACGAGCCCGTCAGCGGTCACGTCGAGCACGGCCAGGTCGGTGATGATGCGGTGCACGACCCGGCGCCCCGTGTAGGGCAGGGTGCACTCGTCGAGGATCTTGTGCGACCCGTCGCGAGCGACGTGCTCCATGAGGACGATGACGTGGCGGGCGCCGTGCACGAGGTCCATCGCACCTCCCATCCCCTTCACCATCTTCCCGGGAATCATCCAGTTGGAGATGTCGCCCGCGGCCGAGACCTGCATGGCGCCCAGGATGGCCGCATCGACCTTGCCGCTGCGGATCATGCCGAACGAGAGGCTGGAGTCGAAGACCGACGCACCGCGGCGCAGGGTGACCGTCTCCTTGCCGGCGTTGATCAGGTCGGGGTCGACTTCCTCGTCGGCGGGGTAGGCCCCCAGCCCCAGCAGGCCGTTCTCCGACTGCAGAACGATCTCGACGTCGTCCGGCACGTAGTTGGGCACCATGGTGGGCAGCCCGATCCCCAGGTTGACGTAGTCGCCGTCGTGCAGCTCTGCCGCGGCCCGGGCCGCCATCTGCTCTCGTGTGAGCGCCATGGCTCAGACCTCCTCTCCGGCACCGGCACCGACGCCGGGCGCCGTCGTGACGGTGCGCTTCTCGATCCGCTTGTCGGCCGCCTGCTCGGGGGTCAGCGCGAGCACCCGCTGGACGTAGATGCCGGGCAGGTGCACGTCGTCGGGCTCGATCTCGCCCGGCTCGACGAGATGCTCGACCTCGGCGACCGTCAGGCGTCCGGCCATGGCGGACGCAGGGTTGAAGTTGCGGGCCGAGCTGTGGAAGACGAGGTTGCCGTGGCGGTCACCCTTCCAGGCGCGCACGAGCCCGTAGTCCGCGACGATCGCGTGCTCCAGCACGACGGTGCGGGACTGGCCCATCCACTCGACCTCGCGCGTCTCCTTCGGCGGTGACGTGATGGCGACGGAGCCGTCGGCGGCATACCGCCACGGCATACCCCCCTCGGCGACCTGGGTGCCGGCTCCGGTCGGGGTGAAGAACGCGGGGATGCCGGAGCCGCCGGCCCGCAGCCGCTCGGCGAGGGTGCCCTGGGGGCACAGCTCGACCTCGAGCTCGCCGGTGAGGTACTGCCGCGCGAACTCCTTGTTCTCCCCCACGTAGGACGACACCATCCGACGGATCCGTTTGGCCCGCAGCAGGATCCCCAGACCCCAGTCGTCGACTCCACAGTTGTTGGAGATCACCTCGAGGTTGCTCACCCCCGACTCGAGCACGCCGGCGATCAGCACGCTGGGCACGCCGCACAGGCCGAAGCCGCCAACGGATAGCGATGCGCCGTCGGTGAGCCCCTCGAGGGCGGCCGCGGCATCGGGAACGACTTTGTCCATGTCTGCGACTCTATCGGTGCCCGCGCGCCGCGCCGCCACGGCCTGCACCCGCGACCTTACGGCTGGGCGTGGCAGGATGGCGGGGTTGTAAACCCGTTGCCGACGAAGGAACCCGATCGCCCGTGAGCAGCCGCGACCGTGGCCCCGACGAGGCCCGCCCCATCCCGCAGCAGCGGGCGCGGGGTGACGACCTCGGGCCCTGGACGGGCTCTGGCCGCCCCGACGACGCCTTCGTCGTCGACACCCGGCGTCGCGGACGGCCCGCCGCGTCCCCCCGTCGGAC
>JALYVC010000287.1 GCA_030853445.1 Actinomycetota bacterium
CCACGACGTCGAGGTCGACGACCTCGAACCGGCTCTGCGCGCCTCGGCCGTGCCCCTGCGCACCATGGGCCGGTCCTACGACGACGACCCGGCGAGCTTCCTGGCGGCGGCCGCCGCCGGCCGCCACGCCGCGTCCCTCCTCTGACCCGCCCTGCCACCCGCGAACCCGGAGAACGTCGCGCTGGTGGTGAGTCGGTATGGAGCGTCCGGTCAGCGCACGTCGACGAGGTCGACGATGAAGATGAGGGTCTCCCCCGGCTTGATGACGGCGCCGGCGCCGCGGTCGCCGTAGGCCAGGTGCGCCGGGATGGTCAGCTTGCGGCGCCCTCCGACCTTCATGCCCAGCAGGCCCTGGTCCCAGCCCTGGATGACGCGCCCGACCCCGACCGGGAAGTCGAGGGGGGCGCCCCGACCCCACGACGAGTCGAACTCCTCGCCGGTGGAGAAGGCCCAGCCGACGTAGTGGGTGCTGACGGTCTGGCCGGAGGCGGCCTCGTCGCCGGTGCCCTCGATGACCTCCTCGATCACGAGGTCGGTGGGGGCCTCGTCGCCCGGGAAGTCGAGCTCGGGCTTGGTGCGGTCGCCAGGCAGGGCCATGGGTGGCTCCTTCGGAGGAGAGGGGGGTGGGTGTGCTTACGGGACGGTGGGGCTGGACGTGCGGGCCGGGTCAGCCGGCGTCGAGGATGTCGATGGCGAAGACCAGGGTGGAGTTCGCCGGGATGCTCCCCTGCGCCTTGGCGCCGTAGCCGGCGGCCGGCGGGATCACGAGCAGGACGCGCGAGCCGACCTTCTGCCCGATCAGCCCCTTGTCCCAGCCGGGGATGACCTGCCCGCCACCGATGGTGAAGGTGAACGGCGAGCCCTTGGTCCACGACGAGTCGAAGACCTCACCGGTGCTGTAGGTGACGCCGGTGTAGTGCACGGTCACCGACTGCCCGCTGGTCACGGTCGCGCCCGTGCCCTGCACGAGGGGCTGGACCACAAGGGTCTTCGACGGCTCGGTCTTGGGCACGGTGATGGTCGGGCCCTTCTTCTCGTCGAAGGTGACCGTGGGCAGTCCGGCCTTGGGCGCGACGGGGGCGCCCTGCGCCTTCGTCAGCGGCGTCCCGACCGAGATGATGTCGGCGACCACGACGAGGTTGTCCGTCGGGCCGACCCCGGCCGCCGTGTTGCCCTGGGCGCCGAAGGCGTCGGCCGGGGGGATGGCGAACAGGATGCGCGAGCCGGCCTTGACCCCGTCGAGCGCGATGTTGAGGCCGGGGATGGTGCTGGTGCTGCTGAGCACGAAGGACTGGGCCGGCTTGCCGTACGACGTGTCGAGCTGCTTGCCCGTGGTGCCGTGGAAGAGCGCCTCGACGATGGAGACCCGGCTCGCGCCCGTGCTCGCGGGGCCCTTCCCTTCCGTGAGGACCCTGACCGTGGTGGCGGTTACGCTGACGGGCTTGTCGGCGATGGTTACGGTCGGGGTCTTGGTGATGCCGTCACCGGTCACGGTGATCCCAGCGAGCTTGGGGCGGTCCTCGTCCTTGTTGAGCGGCGGGTGGACCGTCGGCGCGGTCGCGGCGGCCGCCCCGGTCGAGGTGGCGCCGGGGGCCGACGTGGCCCCGGTGCTGCTGGTCGAGGAGCCACAGGCGGTCAGGCCGAGGACGAGGGCAGCACCGGCTGCGATGGATACGGGGAGAGCGCGCACGCGATGAGGCCTTCGGGTCGGGAGTGGTAACCGCACGACACGGTAACGGTGCGGCCTGTGCCAGGAGTCATCGACGGGGGCCGAGGGGGGCGCCCGGGCGTGGACGGAACCCTAGCGGGTCGGTCACATACTCTCGACGAGCCGGGCCACGCGGACGTCAGTCGCGGCGAAGGGGTCCTTGCACAGGACCGTGCGCTGCGCCTGGTCGTTGAGCTTGAGGTGCACCCAGTCGACCGTGAAGTCGCGTCGGTGCGCCTGCGCCGCCCGGATGAAGTCACCACGCAGCTTGGCCCGCGTCGTCTGCGGCGGTCGCACCTTGGCCTCGAAGGTCTCGAGGTCGGTGCATACGCGGGCCGCGAGGCCACGCTTCTGCATGAGGTAGAAGAGCCCTCTGCGCCGGTTGATGTCGTGGTAGGCGAGGTCGAGCTGCAGGATGCGCGGGTCCGACAGCTCGAGGTCGTGCTTGGCCATGTAGCGGTCGATCAGCCGCTTCTTGATGACCCAGTCGATCTCGGTGTCGACGAGCGAGAGGTCACCGGTCTCGACGGCGTGCAGCGTGCGGCCCCACAGCTCGAGCACCTGCTTCTGCACCGGGGCGCTGAGACCCTCGCGCTCGACGAAGCCCATCGCCCGCTCGTAGTACTCCTGCTGGATCTGCAGGGCCGACAGGTCGCGGCCGTTGGCCAGCCGGACCGTCTTGCGCCCGGTCGTGTCGTGGCTGATCTCGCGGATGGCACGGATGGGGTTCTCGAGGGCCATGTCACGCATGACGACCCCGGCCTCGATCATCCGCAGCACCAGGTCGGCGGACCCGACCTTGAGCAGGGTGGTGGTCTCCGACATGTTGGAGTCGCCGACGATGACGTGCAGCCGACGGTACTTCTCGGCATCGGCGTGCGGCTCGTCACGGGTGTTGATGATCGGCCTGCTGCGGGTCGTCGCCGACGACACACCCTCCCAGATGTGGTCGGCGCGCTGGCTGACGCAGAAGCGCGCCCCCGACGTGCTCGTGACGACCTTGCCTGCGCCACAGGTGATCTGACGGCTGACCAGGAAGGGGATGAGCACGTCGGAGATCTTCTGGAACTCGCCGGCCCGGCCCACGAGGTAGTTCTCGTGGCAGCCGTAGGAGTTGCCCGCCGAGTCGGTGTTGTTCTTGAATACGTAGATCTCGCCCGCGATCCCCTCCTCCTGCAACCGTTGCTGGGCGTCCTCCACCAGGCCCTCGACGATGCGCTCGCCGGCCTTGTCGTGGATGACGATCTCGCGCAGGTCGTCGCACTCGGGCGTGGCGTACTCCGGGTGCGAGCCGACGTCGAGGTAGAGCCGGGAACCGTTACCCAGGAAGACGTTGCTCGACCTTCCCCACGAGACGACCTTGCGGAAGAGATATCGCGCCACCTCGTCGGGCGTGAGCCGGCGCTGCCCGTCGAACGTGCACGTGACGCCGTACTCGTTCTCGATCCCGAAGATCCGCCGCTCCATCCCCTCACTGTAGAGCGACCCCCTCCCGTCCGCGCCCGGGCTCGCCGCTCCGCCGACAGCGAAAGCCCTTGGTCCGGCCGGCCCGCCGTGCCACGTTGGGCCGATGGAGGTCCTCGTCCTGGGGGGAACGGCCTGGCTCGGCCGCGCCGTTGCCCGACATGCCCTCGCCCTGGGCCACGACGTCACCTGCCTCGCGCGCGGCGAGAGCGGGAGCGTGGCTTCGGGCGCCCGGCTCGTCGTGGCCGACCGGTCGTCGTCGGGCACCCACGACCCGTATGCCGCCGTGTCGGGGAAGGACTGGGACCTGGTCGTCGAGCTCACCTGGCAGCCCGGCTTCGCCATTGGCGCGCTCACGATGCTGTCGGAGCGGTCTCGACACTGGGCCTACGTCTCGTCCGGGTCGGTCTACGCCGACCACAGCGTCCTCGGCGGGGGGCAGGAGCAGCCCCTGCTCGCTCCCCTGGCGTCGCAGCAGGCGAGCCGTGAGGAGTACGGCGCAGCCAAGGTGGCGTGCGAGCATGCCGTGGCGCTGGCCCGCGGGGCCGACGCGCTGGTCGCACGGTCGGGGCTCATCGCCGGGTACGGCGACTCCAGCGACCGATTCGGCTACTGGGTCGGGCGCTGTGCGCTCGCGGTGCAGGACGCAGGCCCCCTGCTGGTGCCGGAGCGCACCGCGCGAGGGGCCCAGGTCGTCGATGTCGTCGACCTCGCCGGCTGGCTCGTCGACGCCGGTCTTCGCGGGCAGACCGGGACGGTCGACGCCTACGGCCCGCGGCGCACCCTCGAGGACGTCGTCGCGGCGGCGGCGCGGGTCTCGGGCTTCCGCGGCCCCCGGGTGCCTGTCAGCGACGTCTTCCTGCGCGAGCAGGGGGTTGCGCAGTACATGGGTGAGCGCTCCCTCCCCCTGTGGATGGCTGACGAGGAGTGGCAGGGCTTCAGTGCGCACGACGACGGCTCGGCCGTGGAAGCGGGCCTCGTGACCCGACCTCTGGAGGAGACCACCCGGGCGGCGCTGGCCTGGGAACGGGTGCTCGGACTCTCACGGACGGGCCGGACCGCGGGCCTCGACCGCGACGACGAGCTCGAGCTGGTGGCCCTGCCTGACCTCGCGGAACCCGTCGAGAAGGGTTGATGTCCCGCCCGGCGGGCGAGGGCATGGGATCATGACGACCATGTCCGAGCCGTGGATCCAGCGCGCATCCTCGTCGGGGAGGGCGAGGTCGAGGCCCTCGCGACGGACCCGCGTGACGAGGCGCCCGCCGACCCGGCCCTCCGGCCCACCCACCCGACCACTGATGCGCAGGGACGACCCTGCAGAAACGATGGCACGACCATGACCGAGAAGGCTTCCTCGTTTCGCTCCGTGATGCGTGGCTACGACCCCGCCCAGGTCGACGCCCACCTGAGTGAGCTGACCACGGCCCTCGAGTCCGCCCGACGCGAGGCGGCCGACCGCACCATCGAGCTCAGCCGGTCGCAGACCGCACACGCCGACCTGAACGCCGAGCTCGACGTCGCGCGCAGCCACGCGCTGTCGCTCGAGGAGGCCCAGGGCTCGGCTGGCCAGCCCAGCTACCAGGAGCTCGGCGAGCGGATCGGGCAGATCCTGCACCTGGCCGACCAGGAGGCCAACGACCTGCGGGCCACGGCGGCCGCCGACGCGGAGGCCCACCGCGCCTCGGCGTCTGCCGAGGCGGAGGCCCACCGGGCCTCGGTGGCCGCCGACGCTGCGGGCCTGCAGGCCGAGACCACGCGCTACGTCGAGGAGCTGCGGGCCAAGGCCGAGGCCGAGGCGGCGGCCCTGCTCGAGGACGCACGTCGTCGGGCCGACGAGATGATCGACGACGCCGACCGGAGGGCCCAGACGCGACGCGAGGAAGGTGAGGCACTCTACGACAGCCAGAGCGCCAAGGTCGCGGCTTCCGCCTCCGACTGGGAGACGGCGCTGACCGAGCGTCGCGACAAGGCTGCGGCCGAGTTCGCGGCCCAGCTGGCCGTGCACAACCAGCGCCTGACCGAGGCTCGGGCGACGGCGCAGGCCCTGGAGCAGGAGTCCGCGACGGCACACACCGCGGCCCGCGCCCAGGCTGAGAGCCTGCTCGAGTCGGCCAGGGCCGAGGCGTCCCAGGTGATGAAGGCAGCCGAGGAGCGAGCCGAGCGTGCCCGTACCGAGTCCGAGCGGGACCTCGCTGCCGCCATCAGCCAACGCGACAGCATCAACAGCCAGCTGGCCAACGTGCGGCAGGTGCTCGCCACCCTCGGCGGGACGGCGCTACCGCAGCAGGACTCCCCCGACGTCGAGACGGCCCCCGCCACATCGGTGGCCAGCCGGACCGGGTCCCCGGCGGAGGTGCCCGACCGGCTGGACGAGGTCGTGGACACCGGGGAGCCCGAAGGAGTCGCCGCCACCGGCTGATCCGGGTGCTCCGTAGGCCCGTCGCGTTGGCGAGCCGAGCCCGCGCCGGGTCCGGCCCGCTACCGGGTCAGACCGGGCGGTCCTCCTGGCGCGCTTCGGGGTTGAACGGCTGCTCGGTGCCGGGCGTCTCGGGCACGTGGGCGTCCTCACCGGTCAGCACGCCGTGGTGCCCGGGCGGACCGTCGCTCGACGGGGCGTCGTGCACGGGGCTGTCGATGCTGAGCAGGTCGGTGAGCAGCTGGCCACCGAGCCTGCGGAACGTGCGACGCGGGCGCTGACGGTCGAGGACCGCCACTTCCAGCTGGTCGGCGGGAATGGTGCGAGCCGGGCCCCCTGACGGGTCGAGGGCCAGGGCGTCGACGGCCAGCGACAGTGCTCCGCCGAGGGTCAGGCCCTTGCGCCAGCGCTCACGCAGCAGCTCGTCGGACTGCGCGATGGTGCCACCCATGACGACGAAGCCGTGCTGGTCGGCGACCGAGCCGTCGTAGGTGAGCCGGTACAGCTGGTCGTGGTCCTCGTCCTGCCCGACCTCCGCCACGACGATCTCGATCTCGTAGGGCTTGGGCTCCTGGGTGAAGACGGTGCCGAGCGTCTGGGCGTAGGCATTGGCCAGCCCCCGGGCACTCACGTCGGAACGGTCGTAGGAGTAGCCGCGCAGGTCTGCGTAGCGGATGCCGGCCACCCGGAGGTTCTCGAACTCGTAGTACATGCCGACGGCGGCGAAGGCGATCCGGTCGTAGATCTCGGAGATCTTGCGCAGGCTCTGGGGGTTCTCCGCGACGAAGGCGATGCCCTTGTCGTAGGCGAGCACGACGACGGAGCGACCACGCGAGATGCCCTTGCGGGCGTAGTCCGCCTTGTCCTTCATCAGCTGCTCGGGCGAGACGTAGAACGGCATGCTCATCGCGCACCTCCCGGGTTGTCGACACGGTTGGCGACGATCTGTCGGGCCACGCCACCGAGGGTCTGGTCATCGAGGAACCGGGCCCCGTCGACGTCGACGACGGCGAGGGTGGGCCAGATGCGTCGGCCCAGGTCGGGCCCGCCGGTCGCGGAGTCGTCGTCGGCGGCGTCGTACAGCGCCTCGACGGCGATGCCCACGGCGCTCTCCTCGTCCATCCCCTTGCGCCAGAGCTTCTTCAGCGCCCCGCGGGCGAAGAGGGAGCCGGAGCCCACGCTGTGGTGGTCGTGCTCGCGATAGCACCCACCGGTCACGTCGTAGGAGTAGATCCGGCCTCCGCGGTCGCGGGCGTCGTAGCCGGCGAAGAGCGGCACCACCGCGAGACCCTGCATGGCCATGGCCAGGTTGCCGCGGATCATGCTCGCCAGCCGGTTCGCCTTGCCCTCCACGGACATCAGCGTGCCCTCGATCTTCTCGTAGTGCTCGAGCTCGACCTGGTACAGCTTGACGAGCTCGATCGCGAGGCCTGCCGTGCCGGCGATCCCGACGACGGAGTACTCGTCGGCGGCGAACACCTTCTCCATGTCGCGGTTGGCGATGAGGTTGCCCATCGTGGCGCGACGGTCGCCAGCGAGCAGGACTCCACCGGCGAACTCCACGGCCACGATGGTCGTGCCGTGCGGGGCGTCGATCGACGCGCCTGCGGGGAGGGGGCGGCCGCCGGGCAGCAGATCAGGGGCGAGCTGACCCACGAACTCGGTGAACGACGAGGACCCGGGGGCGGTGAAGGCGCGGTGGAGTCGGCCTGAGGTCAGGCCGTCGCTCACTGGCCGCCCTTCTGCACGAAGCCCTTCACGAACTCCTCGGCGTTCGACTCCAGCACCCCGTCGATCTCGTCGAGCAGGCTGTCGATGTCGTCGTCGAGGGCCTCCTTGCGGACGGAGGCCTCCGGCGCGGCGGGAGTGGGCTCCGCGGCGTCGTCCACCTCGTCGTCGCGCCGCTGTGGCCGGCTCTGCTCCTGGCTGGGCATGGCGTCCTCCGTCACGTCTCGGCTCCCCCCGCCGAACGGCGGGAGGTCGTCGTCCTTGATCGACCCTAACCGGCGGCGGCGTCCAACTCACGCAACAACGTGGTCACGTCCGGAGAGCGGTCCATGATCTCGCCCACGTGCGCCTTGGTGCCGCGCAGGGGCTCGAGCATGGGCACCCGCTGCAGGGCGTGGCGCCCGGGCACGTCGAAGATCACGGAGTCCCACGACGCGGCGGCGATCTGGGGGGCGAACTTCGCGAGGCACTTGCCCCGGAACCACGCCCGGGTGTCCTCAGGGGGCTCGGTGACCGCGCGAGCCACGGCGTCGTCGTCGACGAGGGAGGTGACCCGCCCCCGCTCGCGCAGTCGGTGGTAGAGCCCCTTCTCGGGGCGCACGTCGCTCCACTGGATGTCGATGGCGCGCAGCCGGGGGTCGGTCCACTCCAGTCCGTCACGCTGGCGGTACCCCTCGAGCAGGTTGAGCTTGGCCACCCAGTCGAGCTCGGTCCCGCACGACGACGGGTCGGTCTCGAGCTTGGTGAGAACCTGCTCCCAGAGGGTCATGACCTCGGCCGTGTCGGGGTCCTCCACCGGGTCGTGGCCGCGGTGGCGCAGGTAGGACCGTGCCGCCCCGAAGTACTCCCACAGGATCTGGACGGCGGTCAGGGTGCGCCCGTCACGCAGGGTCGCCATCGTCTGCAGGGTCGGGTCGTGCGAGATGGCGTGCAGGGTCGCGACCGGCTTGACGAGCGTGAGGTCGAGACCGACGGCGCCGTCCTCGACCATGGCGAGCACGAGCGAGGTCATGCCCATCTTGAGCAGGTTGGCGACGTCGCAGTGGTTCGCGTCCCCGATGATGACGTGCAGGCGGCGGTAGAGGTCGGCGACCGCGTGCGGCTCGTCACGGGTGTTGATGATCGGCCGCTTCAGGGTGGTCTCGAGACCCACCTCCACCTCGAAGAAGTCGGCGCGCTGGCTCAGCTGGAAGCCTGCGGTGCGCGAGTCCTGACCGATGCCCACCCGGCCGGACCCGCAGATCGCCTGCCGGGCGACGAAGAAGGGGATGAGGTGCTTGACGACCTCGGCGAACGGGGTCTCGCGTCGCATGAGGTAGTTCTCGTGGGTGCCGTAGGAAGCGCCCTTGCCGTCGGTGTTGTTCTTGTAGAGGTTGACCCCCGGCAGGCCCGGCGAGCCGGCGAGCCGGCGTACGGACTCGAGCATGACCAGCTCGCCCGCGCGGTCCCAGGTGACGATGCCGCGCGGCGTGGTGACCTCGGGTGAGGAGTACTCGGGGTGGGCGTGGTCGACGTAGAGGCGGGCCCCGTTGGTGAGCACCACGTTGGCGAGGGTCGGGTCCTCGATGTCGGTGAGCTGGCTGGGGTCGGCGGCGCCGCGCCCCATCTCGAACCCTCGGGCGTCGCGCAGGGGGGCCTCGTCGGCGTAGTCCCAGCCGGCTCGACCGGACCGCACGCCGTGCGAGCTGGCGTAGGCGTTGACGACCTGCCCCGACGCGACCATCGGGTTCGCGGTCGGGTCGCCGGGCACCGAGATGCCGTACTCGGTCTCGATCCCCATCACGCGACGCACCGTCATGTGCGTCACCCTATGCGCGGTCGTCCGCCGCCGTTGGACAGGATGGCTCCATGTCACGCTCGACCCGGCCCGCGAACGCCCTGCCCTGGCGCACCCGTCTCTTCAGCGCCCTCTACGACCGCACCGGCGCCCTGGATGTCGACGGCATGGATCTCGACCAGATCCGGGCGGCCCGACAGCGGGTGGCGCCCCTCCGCCCGCCGGCCACCTGGCTGACCGGGGCGATGCCCAAGGGGGTGCGGGTCAGCACCACGGCGTTCGAGGCCCGTGACGGCCACTCGATCCAGCTGCGCGTCTACCGCCCGGGCCACGGCACGGGTCCGCTGCCGGTGGTGGTCTTCATCCACGGGGGTGGCTGGGTGCTCGGCAACGTGCGCGGCTACGACCCCCTGTGCGGTTTCCTCGCCGACTCCGTCGAGGCGCTCGTGGTGAGCGTCGACTACCGCATGGCCCCGGAGTTCGTCGCGCCCCAGGCAGCGCTCGACTGCGTCGACGCGGTGCGGTGGACCCGGACCGGCGTGGCACAGCTCGGGGGCGACCCCACGCGCATCGCCGTCAGCGGCGACTCGGCCGGCGGCAACCTGTCGGCCGTCGTCTGCCAGGTCGTGCGTGACGAGGGTGGGCCCACCATCTCGCACCAGGCGCTCCTCTACCCCGGGGTGGACGGCACGCAGAGCTTCCCCTCGATGCGTGAGAACGCCCAGGCCCCCATCCTGACCAAGCGGCAGGTCGACTCGTTCCTGGCGGCCTACACAGCGACCAGCCAGCTCGCCCTCGACCACCCCCTCATCTCGCCGCTGTGGGCCGACGACCTCACCGGGCTGCCCCCGGCGCTCGTCCAGACCGCGCAGCTCGACCCCCTGCGCGACGAGGGGATCGCCTACGCCGCGGCCCTCACCGCCGCCGGGGTGCCGGTGCGCGCGACCACCTACGTGGGAGCACCCCACGGCTTCCACAGCTTCCCGGGCGCGACCCTGGTGGCCGGGCAGGCCAGGGCCGAGCTGGTGGCTGAGCTGCGAGCGCACCTCCACGTCGGGGCGTCGACCCTCCCGACCGGCGACTGAGCCACGACGGGCGACGGGTCCAGGCCGCCCGGTCCACCGGGCCGCCCACCGGGCTATCCTGCAGGAGACTCGCAGCGCCTCACGGAAGGTGGACCGTGCACGACGTCGTCGTCTTCTCCGGCAACGCCCACCCAGCGTTGGCCGACCGCATCTGCGAGCACCTCGGAGTGACGAGGGCCCCGGTCGACATCAAGCGCTTCAGTAACGACTGCCTCCAGGCGCAGCTGCTGGAGAACTGCCGCCAGCAGGACGTCTACATCGTGCAGCCCCTGGTCCCTCCCACCCAGGAGCACCTGATGGAGCTGCTGCTGATGATCGACGCTGCCCGGGGTGCGTCGGCCGCCCAGATCACCGTGGTGATGCCGCACTACGCCTACGCCCGCTCCGACAAGAAGGACGCTCCCCGCATCTCGATCGGTGGCCGTCTGGTGGCCGACCTGCTGGTCACCGCGGGAGCCGACCGGGTCCTCACCATGGCCCTGCACGCCCCGCAGGTCCACGGATTCTTCTCGGTGCCCGTCGACCACCTCACGGCGATCGGCGTGCTCGCCGACCACTATCGGGGAGCGGACCTCACCGACACCGTGGTGGTCTCCCCCGACCTCGGCAACGCCAAGACCGCGACCCAGTTCGCCCGGCTGCTGGGGCTGCCCGTCGCTGCCGGCAGCAAGCAGCGGCTGGCCGACGACAAGGTCGTCATCGACGCGATCGTCGGCGACGTGGCCGGCAAGCGGGCCATCGTGCTCGACGACGAGATCGCCACCGGCGGCTCGATCGTCGAGCTGCTCGAGCGGCTGAAGGACCAGGGCTGCACCGAGGCGTCGGTCGCCTGCACCCATGGGCTCTTCGCGGGCCGGGCCGTGGAGCGGCTGCGCGACCACCCGATGATCAGCGAGGTCGTCACGACCGACACCGTCCCTCCGCCGGCCGAGTGGCCGCAGCTGCGGATCCGCTCCGTGGCCGAGCTCTTCGCCGAGGCCATCCAGCGCATCCACCAGGGCAAGTCGGTCTCGTCCCTCTTCGAGGGTGTCGACCCCACCCACGCCCCACCCCAGCCGAGGTTGCCCTTCTGATGACCGTCACGTCCCGACGCCCCACCCTCACCCCCGCCAGGGGGGCCGCCCTCGACGTCGTGCTCGTGCTCGTCTTCGCCGCCGTCGGTGCGGCGAGCCACAGCGAGGGCGTCACGCCGGCCGGGGTGCTGGGTGTGGCCTGGCCCTTCCTCGTCGGCGGCACGGCCGGGTGGGCCCTCGTGCGGTGGCGTTCCGGGCGGTGGTCGGTCGATATCGGGCCCGGTGTGGTGGTCTGGGCGAGCACCCTCGTCGTGGGCATGCTGCTGCGGGTGGTGACCGGCGCCGGCATCGCCCTCTCGTTCGTAGCCGTCGCCGCGACCTTCCTCGCGCTGGTCCTGCTGGGCTGGCGGGCACTGCTCCCCCGGGTGCTCCCCCTGCGCTGACGTCCCGAGCCTCGAGCGCCGCCCTCGTGCTCGACGGTCTGCACGAGCGGGTCGTCGTCGCGGACGGTGTGGGAGCACCCCCGGATGCCGAACGCCTGCCCGTCCCGGGTTGCGGTACACGTAGCGTCAGCGACCGCTGGAAGGGAGGTCGCACTCGTCGAGCTCCCGGACGACGTCGGTGGTTGGGTGCCCTTCGGGTCGTCCCGGATGCGGTTCGACCCCAGGGCGGGGAGGTTCACCGGCGCCGGTGCACCAGTGCAGACGGCGTTGCCGGACCCTGTCGCGGACTACCTCGCCGCCGCACCGGGGTCGACCCGCTCTGACGCTGTCACCTTCTTCGGGGGTGACCAGGCCTCGGTGCGGGGCCTGGTCTTGACCGATGGGACAGTCATCCCGCCGACCGTTCCCGCGGCGGCCGCGGTGACGGGGCACATCAGCGGGTCAGGGTGTGTGGCTGCCCCACCAGCCCGGGTGTCCTGCACCATCAACGGGGTACCCGTCGTGCCGGGTGCGCCGCTGCCCGGGCTGTCCGCCGGTGGTGCGGCGACTGGCCCGTCGGGTAGCGGGTCGTGGTGACCCGGAGCCGCTGAGCGGGTGACACCAGGCAGCGCCCACGGTCGGCTACGCGGGAACGTCCCGCAACCAGTTGCGCGACGACCTCCACCCGCGGGACCGGGCCGCTCGTCGTCAAGGAGGGAGCCGGAGGCTCCGCGGGGCGCAGGAGTCCGGCGGGGCGACTGGATTTGACTCCCCCCTCGTCAGGGGAAGCCTGGGGGCTCGGGTGCTACGTTCCGAGGGTGAGCGACGTCGCGACCGGTCCCCATCACCCTGTCGGCCCCCTGGCCTTCTCCGGACGGGTGGCCGTCGTGACCGGAGGCGCCCGCGGTCTCGGGATGGCCATGGCGACGGCGCTCGCCGAGCGCGGCGCCGACGTGGCCCTGCTCGACCTGCTCGGCGACGTGGTCCCGGCGGCCGCCGACCTCGCCGCCCGGACGACGCGCCGTACGGGCGGGTGGGCGACCGACGTCACCGACGACGAGTCGGTGACGGCAGCGCTCGACGCCGTCGTCGCGACGCTCGGGGTGCCGACCCTGCTGGTCAACGCAGCGGGCATCGCCATGGACAGGCCTGCGCTCGAGACGAGCACCGATCAGTGGCGCCAGGTCATGGACGTCAACGTCACCGGCACCTTCGTCGTCTGCCGCGAGGTCGCACGTCGGGCTGTCGACGCAGGGGTGGCCGCGAGCATCGTCAACGTCGCCTCGATGTCGGGCATGGTCGTCAACGTGCCGCAGCAGCAGGCGGCCTACAACACCTCCAAGGCCGGGGTCTCGATGCTCACCAAGAGCCTCGCGGTCGAGTGGCTGCCCCACGGCATCAGGGTCAACGCGATCGCTCCGGGCTACTTCGCCTCGGAGATGACGCGCGAGGTCGCCGCCCGCCTGCCCGACATGCGCGACGAGTGGCTGCGGCGCACACCGGCAGGCCGGATGGGTGAGCCCGATGAGCTCGGTGAGCTGGTGGCCTACCTCCTGGGTGACGGCGCACGCTTCGTCGTCGGCGAGACCGTCGTCATCGACGGGGGCTACACCCTGGTGTGACGCCGCGCGCCTGCCGCGATCAGCGGTCGCGGGAGGCGCGGTGGTCGGTCACTGGTCTCAGACGTGTCAGAGGGCTCACAGGTACTGACCGGTGTTGGCGACGTTGGCGATCGAGCGCCCGGGCTCGGTGCCGTCCTTGGTGTTGATCAGGGTGCGGATGTAGACGATCCGCTCGCCCTTCTTGCCGGAGATCCGGGCCCAGTCGTCAGGGTTGGTGGTGTTGGGCAGGTCCTCGTTCTCCTTGAACTCGTCGACGCACGACGCGAGGAGGTGCTCGACCCGGATGCCCTTCTGAGCGATGGTCAGGAAGTCCTTGATCGCCATCTTCTTGGCCCGGTCGACGATGTTCTGGATCATCGCGCCGGAGTTGAAGTCCTTGAAGTAGAGGATCTCCTTGTCCCCCCCGGCGTAGGTGACCTCGAGGAACCGGTTCTCGTCGATCTCGGAGTACATCCGTTCGACCGTGGCCTGGATCATGCCCTCGACCGTGCCCTGCCGGCTGCCGCTGTTCTCGGCCAGGTCGTGCTCGTGCAGGGGCAGGTCGGCCGTGAGGTACTTGGTGAAGATGTCGCGGGCACTCTCGGCGTCGGGTCGCTCGATCTTGATCTTGACGTCGAGACGGCCCGGTCGCAGGATCGCCGGGTCGATCATGTCCTCCCGGTTGGAGGCGCCGATGACGATGACGTTCTCGAGCCGCTCGACGCCGTCGATCTCGGAGAGCAGCTGCGGCACGATCGTGGTCTCGGTGTCGCTGGAGACACCCGACCCACGGGTGCGGAAGAGCGAGTCCATCTCGTCGAAGAAGACCACGACCGGCGTGCCGTCGCTGGCCTTCTCGCGGGCTCGCTGGAAGATCAGGCGGATGTGCCGCTCGGTCTCTCCGACGTACTTGTTGAGCAGCTCGGGACCCTTGATGTTGAGGAAGTAGCTCTTCTCGGACGACTTCCCGGTGCGCTCGGCGACCTTGCGGGCCAGGGACGCGGCGACGGCCTTGGCGATCAGCGTCTTGCCACATCCCGGGGGGCCGTAGAGCAGGATCCCCTTCGGGGGCTTGAGCCGGTGCTCCTTGTAGAGGTCAGGGTGCAGGTAGGGCAGCTCGACCGCGTCGCGGATCTGCTCGATCTGCCCGGCGAGCCCCCCGATGTCCTCGTAAGCGATGTCGGGCACCTCCTCGAGCACGAGGTCCTGGACCTCCGCCTTCGGGATCCGCTCGTAGACGAAGCCCGACCGCGGGTCGAGCAGGAGTGCGTCGCCGACCCGGATGGGCTCGCCCTGGATCTCGAGCGACTCGGCCCGCCGCACGATGCGCTCCTCGTCGGCATGGGCCACCACGAGGATGCGGTCGTCCTCGAGCAGGTCCTTGACCGTGACGACCTCACCGACGCGCTCGAACCCGCACGTGGCGACGACGTTGAGCGCCTCGTTGAGCATGACCTCGCGTCCGGGGTTCAGCAGGCCCGGGTCGACGGTGGGGCTGACCGCCACCCGCATCTTGCGACCCGAGGTGAGGATGTCGACGGTGGCGTCGTCGTAGGACTCGAGGATCATGCCGTAGGCGCTTGGGGGCTGCGCCAGCCGGTCGACCTCCGACTTGAGGGTGACGATCTGCTCGCGGGCCTCCTTGAGCGTGCGCACGAGCCGCTCGTTCTGGCTCGAGAGCGTGGAGAGCGAGGTCTGCAGCTGCAGGACGCGGCTCTCCAGGTCGCGCGAGCGTGTCGGGCCGGAGCGCAGGGCGTCCTGCAGGTCGCGCACCTCGTCGCGCAGCAGGTCGCGCTGCCGCTCGAGGTCATGCGGGTGGTCGGGCACCGCCTGCGGCACGTCGGGCACGGGAACCGGTGCTGACCGGTCGTCGTGGGGCTGGGGAGAGTCGGACATCAGCGCCTCCTGACAGGGGCGGAGCGGGGACCTTTACGACCCTAACCGGACGGACCCCTCAGCCGTCGGAGGTTTCGGTCACAGATCGGCGCACGCGCCGAATCTTCTTCTCCGACACCGGCCGCTCCCCCAGCGCCTCGGGGCTCCAGTCCTGGGCGGGGACGGCACGCAGGTCGGTGCCGACTCCGTCACCGGGCAGGGTGGCCGCGTCATCGCCGTCGAGCGAGGTCGGCGCGTCGGTGTCAGTTCCGGCGTCGGTGCCGCCGTCGGTGGCGCCGTCGGTGCCGGAGTAGCCCTTGGCCGGTCGACGCGTACGACGTGGCGGCGTCACCCCGGGAGCAAGGCGCCGCGTCGTGATCAGGAAGCCCGTGTGTCCGTGCATCCGGTGCTGCGGTCGCACGGCCAGACCCTCGAGGTGCCACCCGCGCACCAGCGTCTCCCACGCCGAGGGCTCGGTGTAGCCGCCGTGGTCGCGGATCGCCTCGGCGACCCGGCTGAGCTGGGTGGCCGTGGCGACATAGCAGATGAGCACGCCACCGGCGACCATCGCGTCGCCCAGCACGTCGAGGCACTCCCAGGGAGCCAGCATGTCGAGCACCACCCGATCGACGGTGCCATCCGGCACCACGACGGGCAGGGCCTCGACGAGGTCGCCGACCTCGACCTGCCAGGCCGGGTGGTCCCCGCCGAAGAAGGCGCGGGCGTTGCCCCGGGCGATGTCGGCGAAGTCCTCACGGCGCTCGAAGGAGATCAGTCGACCCCCCTCACCCACGGCTCGCAGCAAGGACATGCTGAGGGCTCCGGACCCGACTCCCGCCTCGACCACGGTGGCCCCGGGGAAGATGTCGGCCATGGTGACGATCTGGCCGTGGTCCTTGGGGTAGACCACCGCGGCGCCGCGCGGCATCGACATGACGTAGTCGGCCAGCAGTGGCCGCAGGCAGAGGTACTCGATCCCGGCGGTGTTGCTGACCACGGACCCGTCGGGGCAGCCGATCACGTCGTCGTGCAGGAGACGGCCGTGGTGGGTGTGGAACTCCCTTCCCGCCTCGAGGGTGATCGTGTGGATCCGGCCCTTGCTGTCGGTGAGCTGGACCCGGTCCCCGACGGCGAAGGGGCCCCGCAACACGCGGAGAGGAGTGTCGTGCGTCTGGTCCGAAGCGGTCACGAGGGAGCAGTCTAGGCTCGGCTCACCCGCTCGGCGTCGACCACCGAACGGCCACCGGCCCTCGCTCACCCGCGTGGGCCTGTCACGAGCCTCGGGGGTGTCCAGCGAGATGACCGCACCGACCGAACTGACCGAACCGACCTCTGCGACTCTGCTGCTGGCCGAAGGCGACCCGCGTGAGCTCGCGATCTCGACCGACAGGCTGCGCAAGACCTATCTCAGCCGGGGTGGGCGACGCCAGGTCGCCGTCGAGGGTCTCGACCTGCGGGTGCCGGCGGGAGGGGTACACGGCTTCCTCGGGCCCAACGGGTCGGGCAAGACGACCTCGATCCGGATGCTGCTCGGCCTCGTGCGGGCCGACTCCGGCACCATGCGCATCTTCGACACCCCGGTCCCCCACCGTCTGCCGGACGTTGTCGGGAGGGTCGGTGCCATCGTCGAGTCGCCGAAGTTCTTCCCCGGCTTCAGCGGTCGGCGCAACCTCGAGCTGCTGGCCTCGGCGATCGGCACGCCCACCTCGCGAGTGGGCGTCGTGCTCGACCAGAGCGGCCTCGGTGAGCGCGGCAAGGACCGGTTCGCGACCTACTCCCTGGGGATGAAGCAGCGCCTCGCCATCGCGGCGACGCTGCTGAAGGACCCCGACCTGCTCATCTTCGACGAGCCGACCAACGGGCTCGACCCCGCCGGCATCCACGAGATCCGCGCCACGATGCGGGCGCTCGCGCAACAGGGGAAGACGGTGCTGGTGAGCAGCCACATCCTCGCCGAGGTGGAGCACGTCGCCGACACGGTCTCGATCATCGCCCGGGGGCGGCTGCTCGCCTCGGGGACGGTGGCGCAGGTCATCGGCAGTGGTCGTGCCAGTGGGTTCCGGGTCAAGGTCGCCGACCCGGTGGCGGCCGCCGCCGCCCTGACGGCGGCCGGCTGGGGGGTGGCGGTGGGTGCCGACCACCTCGTGGTCGACGGCGTCGCCGACGGTGCGCAGATCACCCGGCTCCTCGCGTCGTCCGGGCTGTGGGTGAGCGAGCTGACGCCCGCCCGAGCCGACCTCGAGTCGGTGTTCCTCGACATCACCCGCGACACGGGCATCCCTGACGCTGCCGAGTCCGGGAGGCACCGGTGACGCGCCTGGTCGTCGTCGAGCTGCGTCGGCTGCTCGCGCGTCGTCTGACCCGGGTGGCGGTGGTTGCCGTGGCGCTTCTCGTCGGTATCTCGCTCTACGGCACCCAGCAGGAGGTGTGGAACTCGACCCCCGAGCGGATCGCCCAGGTGCAGCAGGAAAATGCTCGGAGCTGTGTCGACGCTCAAACGCAGGTCCGACAGACCGATCCGAGCGCTGACTTCGGCTGCCCCCAGATGGCCGGCCCGGCGCCGTCGGGCGAGAACGCGACCACTTATGTCGACGTCGCCCGGTCGACGGTGTCGGCGCTGGCCTACCTGCTGGCCTTCCTCGCCTTCGTCGTGGGGTCGACCTTCATCGCGGCGGAGTTCTCCACCGGCGCCATCGGCATGTGGTTGACCTACGAACCGCGCCGCACCCGCGTCTACGCCAGCAAGCTCACCGCCCTGCTCGGCGGGGTCCTGGCCGTGAGCGCCCTGACGCTCGCCGTGGCGGTGGCGGCAACCTTCCTCATCAGCCGCCACTACGGCCTGGGGACGAGCACAGCCCGCGCCGGTGGCGGGCAGCTGTGGGGGGATGCGCTGCGCACCGTGGGTCTGGTCGGCGCCGCGGGGCTGGTCGGGGCGGCCATCGCGACCCTGCTGCGCCACACGGCCGCTGCTCTCGGGGTGCTGATCGGTTACCTCGTCGTGGTCGAGCTCCTGCTCGGGCAGGGGCTGAGCTACCTGTTCGGTGAGCCCCGCCCGTGGCTGCTGCTGTCGAACGTCACCGCGTGGCTGCAGGGCGGGCTGCGCGACGACCGCGCCCCCGTCGACTGCTTCGACCCGTCGAAGGCCTGCCCAGAGCCGGGTGAGCTCATCAGCACCGCCCACGCCGGCGTCTACCTCCTGGTCCTGAGTGCCGTCGTCATTGCCATCGGCGCCCTCGTCTTCCGCCGGCGCGACGTCACCTGAGACGCCGGTCCCTGACGGGTGACTCGCGTGACCGGACCGTTCGACCACGTCACCGACCGTCGACGCCACTGCTCACCGCCTCGTCAGCTTCTGGGCCTCCACCTCGTAGCGGCTGAGCGCAACGGCCCCGGCGCGGAAGAACCGTCGACGCAGGGCGCCGGCGACCTCGGCGCGGTCACCCACCCTCAGCCGCATCGCCGCCCGACGTGTCGACGCGCTCCAGCACGCGATGTCGATCGTGTCCACCGCCGCCCTCGGGCGGTCCGCCGCGGCCGCCTTCGGGGGCTCCCTCGGCACGACCAGGCGCAGGGAGACGAGCACGTCACCGCTCGGCATGACCCGCTCCTCGGGAGGACCGGAGACGCGACCGACGAGCCGCACCTCGTTGGCCCCGGGGACCAGCTGCCCCATGTCGGAGGCAGTGGTCGGCTCGATGGTGCGCGCGGGCCGGCTGCTCTCGGCCGTGGACGCGTCCGCCTGTCGTGACCGGGTCGCCATCGGTCCCTCCCTCTCGTGTCGTCGACGGGCCGGCTGGGCCCTGGGCCAAGCGTCGACCCTCCGGCCCGCCGAACCCACCCGCGTGTTCGTCGGGCTGTGGACGAGGCTGGCGGCCCCCAGGGTTGTGGACGACGCCGTCAGGCGCCGGTGGTGCGCAGTGCGGTGTCAAGGTCGTCGAGGCTCACGGACCCCAGCGGACGCCCCTGCTGGTCGAGCACCAGAACCACCGCCGGCACGGCCGACCCGGAACCCGAGGCCCCGGCGACCGCGTCGACGACCGAGGAGACGTCGCCCCGGGGATCGGCCGCGACCACCCACCCGTCGGGCTGGAGCGCCGTGACGGCGCTGGTCGGCAGCCCGCGGGCAACGGACTCGACGTCGACCGAGCGGGCCGCCGCCAGGTCGACCAGGCCGACGGGTCGTCCGGAGGGGTCCCAGACGACGACGAGGCCGGGGAACCCGGCAAGGCGCGGCAGCACCTGCGCCAGGGGCTCCTGGGCACCGACGCCGGCGACCGGGCGCAGGACCTGCGCGAGCGGGACCCGCTCGACGGCCCGCCCGCCCGTGCCGGCGCGGATGGCGTTGCTCGCGCCGACCCACAGGAAGGCGCCGATCAGGCCCGCCCACACCACCGAGTAGAGCGAGGGGCTCTGTCCCTGGAGCAGCGGTCGACCAACCACCAGCGCCGCGAAGGCCACGGTGAGCACCCGCCCCAGCCAACCGGCCACGATGAGTCCGGTGTGGCGGCTGCCGGTCACCTTCCACACCAGGGCGTCGACGACGAACCCGCCGTCGAGGGGCAGTCCGGGCAGGAGGTTGAAGAGCCCGACGAAGAGGTTGGAGAACGTCACGGCGAACAGGAGCAGCCCGACGACCCCGCCGGTGACGAGGTGCTGCAGCCCGTAGGCCGCGGCGGCGATCGCCAGGTTCGCCAGCGGACCCGCGACGGCGATGGCGGCACTGCTGCCGGGACGCGAACGCCCACCGTCGTAGACGGTGTGCCCGCCCCAGAGGTCGGCCACCACGCGGTCGACCCGGTGCCCGAGACGGGCGGCCACCACGGCGTGCGCCGCCTCGTGGGCCAGCACCGATATCAGGAGCAGGAGTGCGTAGGCGAAACCGACGGCATACCCGAAGGTGCCACCGCGCTCGCCCGTGTCGGGCTGGACCACGCCCGGGGCGAAGAGGAAGACGACGACGACGGCGATCACCGGCCACGACCGCCCGAGGTAGACCGGCACCCCCTTCAGGGTGCCGAGGCGCCAGCCGTAAGGGGACGCGGACGGGCCTGCGGTCATGCGGACGACATTACGTCATCCACCCTGCCCCGGCGGTGGCCCCGCTGTGCCCCGGGTGTGCTCTGCCGCGGTCGTCAGCCTTGCTCGTCCTGCGTAGGGAACAGCCCCGCCGCCGCTCCGGTTGACCCGGCATACTGGGTCGGATCGATCTCGACGCGAGCCACCACACCCGAGACAGGACCCCAAGCACACCGTGACCGCCAGCCAGACCGTCCATCACCTCCGGCCCGACGCGACGCAGGAGCTGAGCGAGCATCTGCGCACGCGGATTCTCGTGCTCGACGGCGCGATGGGCACGATGATCCAGCGGCACGGCCTGTCCGAGGAGGACTACCGTGGCGCGCGGTTCGCCGACTGGCCGAGCGACGTCAAGGGCAACAACGACCTCCTGACCCTGACCCAGCCCGAGATCATCCGCGGCATCCACCGGCAGTACCTCGAGGCCGGCGCCGACGTGCTCGAGACCAACACCTTCAACGCCAACAAGATCTCGATGCTCGACTACGGCATGGAGGAGCTCGCCTACGAGCTCAACGTGGAAGCCGCCCGTCTGGCCCGCGCCGAGGCCGACGCCATGACGGCGAGCACCCCCCACCGGCCGCGATACGTCGCCGGAGCGCTCGGCCCGACCAACCGCACGGCCTCGATCTCGCCCGACGTCAACGACCCCGGTGCGCGCAACGTCGAGTTCGACCAGCTCGTCGACGCCTACCTCGAGGCGGCCCGCGGGCTGGTCGACGGGGGCGCCGACCTGCTCGTGGTGGAGACCGTCTTCGACACCCTCAACGCCAAGGCCGCGATCTTCGCGCTGGAGACCCTCTTCGAGCAGCACGGGCGCCGCTGGCCGGTGATCATCTCCGGCACCATCACCGACGCCTCCGGACGTACCCTGTCGGGGCAGGTGACCGAGGCCTTCTGGAACTCCGTACGCCATGCCCGCCCGCTGGCGATCGGGCTCAACTGCGCCCTCGGAGCCGAGGAGATGCGTCCCTACGTCGCTGAGCTGTCGCGGATCGCCGACACCTTCGTGTCGTGCTACCCCAATGCCGGCCTGCCCAACGCCTTCGGTGAGTACGACGAGACCCCCGAGCAGATGGCCAAGGTGGTCGGGGCGTTCGCCACGGACGGTCTGGTCAACTTCCTCGGCGGGTGCTGCGGCACCTCCCCCGACCACATCGCCGCGATCGCCGAGGCGGCCGCCGCGGGTGTACCCCGTGTTCCCGCCGAGGTGCCCACCGCCCTGCGGCTGTCGGGGCTCGAGCCCCTGACCGTGCGGCCCGACTCCCTCTTCGTCAACGTCGGTGAGCGCACCAACATCACCGGCTCGGCCCGCTTCCGCAGGCTCATCAAGGACGAGGACTACCCGACCGCGCTCAACGTCGCCCGTCAGCAGGTCGAGGCCGGCGCGCAGGTCATCGACATCAACATGGACGAGGGGATGATCGACGGGGTCGCGGCGATGGACCGCTTCGTCAAGCTCGTCGCCAGCGAACCCGACATCTCGCGGGTGCCGGTCATGGTCGACTCCAGCAAGTGGGAGGTCATCGTGGCCGGCCTGAAGTGCGTGCAGGGCAAGCCGATCGTCAACTCGATCTCGATGAAGGAGGGTGTCGAGCCCTTCCTCGAGCACGCCCGCCTCTGCCGCAAGTACGGCGCCGCGGTCGTCGTCATGGCCTTCGACGAGGAGGGACAGGCCGACACGCTCGAGCGCCGCAAGACGATCTGCCGCCGGGCCTACGACCTGCTGGTCGACGAGGTCGGCTTCCCCGCCGGGGACATCATCTTCGACCCCAACGTCTTCGCCGTCGCGACGGGCATCGAGGAGCACCGCAACTACGGGGTCGACTTCATCGAGGGGACGCGCTGGGTCAAGGAGAACCTCCCCGGTGCGCTCGTCTCGGGCGGCGTCTCCAACGTGTCGTTCTCCTTTCGGGGAAACAACGCTGTGCGGGAGGCGATCCACGCGGTCTTCCTCTACCACGCGATCTCGGCCGGGATGGACATGGGCATCGTCAACGCCGGCGCCCTCGTGGTCTACGACCAGGTCGACCCCGACCTGCGAGAGCGCATCGAGGACGTCGTGCTCAACCGTCGGGACGACGCGGCGGACCGGCTGCTGGAGGTCGCCGACCGCTTCAACACCGGCGACACCAAGCAGGAGGCGGTCGCGCAGGAGTGGCGCTCGCTGCCCGTTGGTGAGCGGATCACCTACGCCCTGGTCAAGGGCATCGACGAGCATGCCGAGACCGACACCGAGGAGCTTCGCGCCGAGATCTCGGCCCGCGGCGGCCGACCGATCGAGGTCATCGAGGGCCCACTCATGGCCGGCATGAACGTCGTCGGCGACCTCTTCGGCCAGGGCAAGATGTTCCTGCCCCAGGTGGTCAAGAGCGCCCGGGTGATGAAGAAGGCCGTCGCCTACCTCATTCCCTTCATCGAGGCCGAGAAGAAGCCCGGTGACGTCGAGAGGGCCAAGGGCAAGATCGTCATGGCCACGGTCAAGGGCGACGTGCATGACATCGGCAAGAACATCGTGGGCGTGGTGCTCCAGTGCAACAACTACGACGTCGTCGACCTCGGGGTCATGGTGCCGGCGCAGAAGATCCTCGACGCGGCCAAGGCCGAGAAGGCCGACATCATCGGGCTCTCGGGGCTGATCACGCCGTCGCTCGACGAGATGGTCAACTTCGCCGCCGAGATGGAGCGGCAGGGGCTCGACATCCCGCTGATGATCGGCGGTGCGACGACCTCGAAGGCCCACACGGCCGTGAAGGTCACCCCGAAGTACCACGGTCCCGTCATCTGGGTGAAGGACGCCTCGCGCTCGGTGCCGGTCGCCGCCGCCCTGCTCTCCGACGAGCAGCGTCCCCAGCTGCTGGCCGACACCAAGGCCGACTACGACGGCGTGCGGGCCCGGCACGAAGCCAAGCACGGCGAGCGCAAGCTGCTGACACTGAATGCCGCCCGCGCCAACGCGACGGCGCTCGACTGGAGCTCCTACCGTCCGTCGCGCCCCCGGTTCCTGGCCCAGCAGGCCAAGGACGTGTGTCAGGGTCCGACCTGCGACCACCGGCACGACATGGCCCGGCAGTTCGTGCGCACCTTCTCCCGGTACTCCCTCGAGGAGCTGCGCGGTTACATCGACTGGACACCGTTCTTCAGTGCGTGGGAGATGAAGGGTCGCTACCCCGACATCCTCAACAACCCGGCCTCGGGTGAGGCTGCGCGCAGGCTGTTCGACGACGCGAAGGCCATGCTCGACCGCGTCGTGGAGGAGGACTGGCTGACGGCCACCGGGGTCGTCGGACTCTTCCCCGCCAACGGCGTCGGCGACGACGTCGAGGTCTACACCGACGAGACCCGCACCCAGGTGCTCACGACCCTGCGGGGGCTGCGCCAGCAGGGACAGCACCGAGACGGCATCCCGAACCGCGCGATGAGCGACTTCGTGGCCCCGAAGGGCAGCGGGCTGGCCGACTATGTCGGTGGGTTCGCCGTCACGGCCGGGTTGGGGGCGCAGAGTCGGGTCGAGCAGTTCAGGGAGCAGCTCGACGACTACAACGCCATCCTGCTGGAGTCCCTCGCCGACCGGCTCGCGGAGGCCTTTGCGGAGCGGATGCACGAGAAGGTGCGCAAGGAGCTGTGGGGTTACTCCCCCGACGAGCACCTCGACGGTGACGCGCTGATCAAGGAGCAGTACGACGGCATCCGGCCGGCGCCGGGCTATCCCGCCTGCCCCGACCACACCGAGAAGCTGACCCTGTGGTCACTGCTCGACGCCGAGGCGCGCACCGGGATCACGCTGACCGAGAGCATGGCCATGTGGCCCGGCGCGTCGGTGAGCGGCTGGTATTTCGGCCACCCCCAGTCGCAGTACTTCGTCGTGGGTCGCCTCGGCCGCGACCAGGTCGGGGACTACGCCGAGCGCAAGGGCTGGACCCTCGCCGAGGCGGAGAGATGGCTCTCCCCCAACCTCGGCTACCAGCCGGAGGACTAGATTCGGCGCACCACAGCAGACGACCCCGGGAGGACGACCATGGCGGACTGGCACGCGGAGCAGCGGGTGAAGGAGTCACTGCGCACGGGCGCACCGATGTCGGCGGCGGACCGCAGGGTCGCCCAGGGGATCGTCGACCACGTCGACCGTCAGCGCTGGGTATGGAGTGCCTGGGTCGTCGTCGGCCTCGCGCTCGTCGTCGCAGGGCTGCTCCTCGGCCGCGAGTGGTGGCTGGCGCTGCCCGGCCTGGTGCTCGTCGTCGTCGGCGGCGTGTGGTGGCTGCTCGTCACCCATCGGCCGCTGACGCAGGGGGCTCGCATCGGGATCGTGCCGATCCGGGTGAGGCACCAGGGCCGGCGCGTCCCGGCCCGCGCGCCGACGCACCACGAGGGTTAGCCTGCAGGGGACGACAGGGGGACATCGATGTCCGAAGCGCCGCGAGACCGGCCCGAAGCCGTCGGGACGGACCATCCCGGGCAGGGCGCCGTCGGTCGGGTGATCGGTGTGGGGTGGGTCCTGCGGGGCGTCGCCCTGTGCTGGGGGTGGCAGCGCACCATGGTCGCCGCCCAGCGGCAGGGAATCGGTCCCACGACGTGGAGGGGTTGACCACGCATGGCGCAGTCGTCGAGCGACGAGCTCTCACCGGCGCAACAGGCGCACCTGCGTCGTGCCGTGCGGAGGTCGGTCGTCACCATCGCCTTAGCGTTCGCACTCGCCATCGTGTGGTCGTTCGTGTTGTCGTACGGCGTGCCTTGGCACTGGAGTGACCCAGGCGCCGGCACACCGTGGCCGAGCATCGTGCTGGGCGTCGTGCTGCTCGTGGGTTGTGCGGCCCTGAGTCCGGTCCTGGTGCGCAGCCGTCTCGGTGTCCCGGGGCCCGCGCGCGATCTCGCCGTCAGTGGTGGGGTGGGGGACGTGATGCGGGTGGCTCGCGACCTCGCCACCGGGCACGTCCTCGACGAACAGAGCCGTCGCATCGGACGGGCTCTGGTCGCGACCCTCGGCCGCAGGATGCTCCTGTCCGGTGTCGTGCTCGTGGGCTCCCTCGCGATAGTGGCGCTCACCGTTGCCGCCCCGTCAGGCGCGGCTCGCTGGGCGTACCTGACGGTCGGGGTCCTCCTCGCCCTGGGCTCGCTGGCGGTCATGGCCTGGTCCGCTGCGGTCCGCCGACACGCGTCCGCGCAAGGACTCGACGACACCGGGCCGGGCGCCCGCTGACCGGTCCGGGTCGCCGGCGGGGATCCCGCCGGTCAGAGATGACGCCAGGAGTCGCTCGCCCTTGCCGCCACCACTCGTGCTCGAGGTTGAGGCCTGCCGTGTGGATGGGGCGGTGCCGCCGGGGGGATCGGCTGTGGTCGGGCGGGGCAACGGCAGGCACGAGGCCCAACGACGGGCTATGTTGCCCACCGGAGGTTTCGCAGGCCAACCAGGGGGACGACATGGCACCGGTGGGAACGGCGCGCGGGCACGCGCTCACGCCCGAGCATCCGGACGGGGCCCGGCGGCGCCGGAGGTGGCCGATCCCCGTCCTCGTGCTCGTCGTGCTCCTCGTGCTCGTGGGGCTCGTCGCCCTGCGCCGGCTGCTGGCCAACGGGGCTCGACGGAGCCTCGTAGCGCAGGGCCGGAGCAGCCGTGGGTGACGGCGGGCGGCCCCTGTGGCACACGGTGGTCTCGACCGTCTTCGGGCTGCTCCTCGTCCTCGCCACGCTCCCCGTCATCATCAGCGCCGTGCGCGACAAGGGGTCAGCGCGCAACACGCTGCTCCAGCGCGACCGTTCCCGCACCCGCCGGGTCAGCCGTGACCTGCGCAACGGGCGCGACCTCGAGGCCGTCGACCTCCCCCTGGCCCAGGCCGTCCTCGACGGCACCCGTCTCTCGTCAAGGCTCGTGGTCGTGATGGTGCTGCTGAGCGCGTCCAGCGCCTTCACCGGTGCGACGGTGGGCGACAGCCTGCCCTGGCTGTCCTACGGCGCGGCGGTGGTCGCCCTCCTGGTCGGCGTCTTCGGCTTCGTCACGACCAGGGCCATCCACCGCGGAGGCGCGCGCATCGGCCTACGACCCGGTGGGGGTGACCCGTGACCGGCGAGGAGCACATCTCCTGAGCGGTGTCGGCGGCGCGGCATACAGTCGCTGGTGTGACGACGACCGAGCAGACCCCGCCGGTGCGCGGGCCGCTGCCGGGGCGGTCGGCGGCCCTCTCCCCCAGCCGCGCCTCCGACTTCATGCAGTGCCCACTGCTCTACCGCTTCCGGGTGGTCGACCGCCTGACCGCGCCGCCCTCCCCTGCGGCCGCGCGTGGCACCCTCGTGCACGCCGTGCTCGAGCGCCTCTTCGACCTGCCGGCCCACGAGCGCACGGCCGAGTCCGCAGCGACCCTCGTCGAGCCCGCGTGGCAGCGGCTGGTCGACGAGGAGCCGGCGCTGGCGCAGATGCTCGAGGACGACGAGCAGCGCACGCAGGCCTCGTGGTTCGCCGAGGCGGCCCGCCTGGTCGAGACCTGGTTCACCCTCGAGGACCCCAGCAGGCTCGAGCCACGCGACCGCGAGCTCTACGTCGAGGTGCCCATCGACGGGCTCACGCTGCGGGGCATCGTCGACCGGCTCGACGTCGCTCCCGACGGCGCCATCCGGGTCGTCGACTACAAGACCGGACGGTCACCGGGCGAGCAGTTCGAACGCAAGGCGCTCTTCCAGATGCGGTTCTACGCGCTCGTCATCTGGCGACTGCACGGCGTCATCCCGCAGGTGCTGCAGCTGGTCTACCTCGGCGACCGGGTGATCCTGCGCTACTCCCCCGACGAGCACGACCTGCTGGCCACCGAGCGCACGGTCCGCGCCGTGTGGGAGGCCATCCGGCTCGCCGACGAGACGGGTGACTGGCGCCCCAACCGCTCCCGAGCCTGCGGCTGGTGCGACTTCAAGGCCCTGTGCCCGGAGTGGGGCGGCACACCGCCGCCCCTGCCGGTCGCCACCGAGCCGGCCGATACCTGAGGCTCGCGCTCAGACGCGGGCACCTGCCCGGTCCTGCGGGCACGGGGCCGGTGCGCCGCACCTACGCGGGCAGGTGCCCGATCATGCGCGGGGCTCAGCCCTGACGGACCGCCGCGTCGAGCAGCGGGAACAGGTCTTCCGGGCTCAGACCCGCGAGCGTCGGCACCTGGACGGCGCCGGCGATCCGCGGCACCGGCACGACATGGGGGACGGCGATGGTCGGCACCCCGGCCGCCGCGGCCGACCGGACCCCGGCCGGGGAGTCCTCGATGGCGACGCAGTCGGCCGCCTCGACGCCGAGCTGACGCAGGGCGGTGAGGTAGGGCTCGGGGTGCGGCTTGCCGTTGACCACGGCGTCACCGGGCACGACGACATCGAACGAGTCGCCGGGCAGCATGCGCAGGAGCAGGTCGGTGAAGGGCTTCCACGACATGGTCACGAGGGCTGTGGCGATGCCCGCGGTGCGGCAGGCGGCGAGCAGCTCGGGGGCACCGGGTCGCCAGGGCACCTCCTGCTCGACCCGGCGCATGACGCCCGACATCAGGCGCTCCACGACCTCGGCCACGGTCAGCGTGACCGGGGAGTGGTCGAGGATGTACTGCGCCGACACCTCGAGCGGGTTGCCGACGAGGGCGTGCGCCTGCTCCTGCGACCACGTGCCGCCGTAGGCCTCCACCAGGGCGTGCTCCTCGGCGATCCAGTAGGGCTCGCTGTCGATGAGCGTGCCGTCCATGTCCCACAGGACGGCGGCCGGCACGGACCTGCGCCGACCCGGGACAGCGCAGGCGGTGGTGGGGGCGGCAGGGTGGGTCGGAGCGGGCAGGGTCACCTCCCCAGTCTAGGAACGGGGTCCGCGGCTCCGGACGGCGCGTCATAGGGTGGGGACTCCCGGGAGACCGGGCCCATCCCCAACCGCGCCCCCGGAAGGAGGCCCCGTGCTCGAGCTCGAGGACGTACCCCCGCTCAACGACCCGATCCTCATCGCGGCCTTCGAGGGCTGGAACGACGCCGGAGAGGCGGCCACCGCAGCCATCCGTCACCTCGCCGAGGTCTGGGACGCCGAGCCGATCGCCTCGCTCGACCCGGAGGAGTACTACGACTTCCAGGTCAACCGCCCCCGGGTGCTCACCCTCGACGGTCGCCGTCGCATCCAGTGGCCGACCACGCGCCTGATGTTGGCGCGCAACACCGACTTCGGGCGCGACGTCGTGCTCGTCGAGGGCATCGAGCCGTCGACTCGGTGGAGGTCGTTCACCGTCGAGCTGCTGGAGTACGCGCAGGAGCTCGGGGTGACCTCGGTCGTCACCCTGGGTGCCCTGCTCGCCGACGTGCCGCACACCCGGCCCATCCCGGTCACCGCCACCGCCGACGACGAGCAGGTGCGGGCCCGCTTCGACGCCGAGGCCAGCAAGTACGAAGGCCCCACGGGCATCGTCGGGGTGCTCAGCGACGCCGCCGGCCAGGCGGGTCTGACCGCACTCACCTGCTGGGCCGCGGTTCCCCACTACGCCGGGGGCTCACCCTCACCGAAGGCCACCCTCGGCCTGCTCACCCGGCTCGAGACGGTGCTCAACGTCGCCATCCCGCTGGGCGACCTGCCCGACGCCGCCCGCGCCTGGGAGCGTGGCGTCAACGAGCTGGCCGAGTCGGACGACGAGGTCGCTGAGTACGTCCAGTCGCTCGAGGAGCAGACCGACACGGCCGACCTCCCCGAGGCCAGCGGTGACGCCATCGCCCGCGAGTTCGAGCGCTACCTGCGTCGCCGCGGCGACGACAGCCCGCAGTCGGGCTGAGCCTCCCGGGGCCCACGTCCGCTCGCCGCACCTGCGCCCCTCGCGCCTGACGCGGTTCGTGACCCTACGCCCCCCTCTTGCGCCCGAGGTGACCGTATGGGGCCTCCGGACCCGTCAGAAGGGCACACGAGGCGCAACAAGGCGACGTTCGGCGCGGCGGGCATCGTGGGGGGCGACAGGAGGGGGCGACAGGAGGGGGCGTCGTGGGGGCCCGGCTCGGGAACCCGCGGGGGGTCAGACCCTGATGCCGAGCAGTGCGTCGAGGGCCCGGGCCAGCACACCGGGGGCGCCACGGTCATCACCACCCTGCTCGAGCGCCGTGGTCGCCCAGGCGTCGACCGCCTCCAGGGCCCCTGCGGTGTCGAGGTCGTCGGCGACCCGCTCGCGCACCTGCTCGACGACCTCCTCCGACGACGGCCCGCCGTCGGTCGACAGCGCCTCGCGCCAGCGCGCGAGCCGGGCCTGCGCGGTGGTGAGCACCCCCTCGCTCCAGTCCCACGACGTGCGGTAGTGGTGAGCGAGCAGTCCGAGACGGATGGCCATGGGGTCGACCCCTTCGCGGCGCAGCTTCGAGACCAGCACGAGGTTGCCCTTCGACTTGCTCATCTTCGCGCCGTCGAGCCCGACCATGGCCTGGTGCACGTAGGTGCGGGCGAACGGTGCCTCACCGCGCAGGGCCTCGCCGTGCAGCGCACTCATCTCGTGGTGCGGGAAGATCAGGTCGTCCCCGCCACCTTGCAGGTCGAAGGGAAGGCCGAGGTGCTCGAGCGCGATGACGGTGCACTCGATGTGCCAGCCGGGGCGTCCTGCCCCGAGCGAGCCGCCGTCCCATGCCGGCTCCCCCTCACGGGTCGCCCGCCACAGCAGTGGGTCGAGCGGGTGGCGCTTGCCCTCGCGGTGGGGGTCGCCCCCGCGCTCGGCGAAGACGGTGAGCATCTCGTCGCGACCCAGGTGGCTGATCCCGCCGAAGTGCTCCTGCGCCGTCGCGTCGAAGTACCAGTCCTCGCGCGGCTCACCGCCCTCGCTCGACGGCACCGGCACGCCGTAGGCCGCGCCGCTGCCCACGAGCTTCTGCACCGCCGTGACGATCTCGGGGACGGCCTCGACGGCGCCCACGTAGTGGTCGGGTGAGATGACCTGCAGCGCGGTCATGTCCTCGCGGAAGAGCGCCGTCTCGCGCCGCCCCAGCGTCTCCCAGCTGATTCCGTCGCGCTGGGCACGCTCGAAGAGCGGGTCGTCGACGTCGGTGACGTTCTGCACGTAAGTGACCCGGTGCCCGGCGTCACGCAGGACCCGACCCACCAGGTCGAAGGTGACGTAGGTCGCCGCGTGACCCATGTGGGTGGCGTCGTACGGCGTGATGCCGCAGACGTAGATGCGTGCGTGCCCGTCGGTGGGCGTGACCTCACGCTGCTGCCCCGAGGCGGTGTCGTGGATCCGGAGCGGGCGACCCGATCCGGGGACAGCGGGGATGAAGGGCGAGGGCCAGGCGATCACCGTGGAAGCGTAGTTGGCGACCGACGGGCGCGCGTGGCGGGGGCCACGGCTCAGAGCGCCGGCCAGGGGATGGCCGGCCAGCCGCCGCGGGGGGACGGGTGCCGGCCGGTACGCAGCATCATGCGGATGCGGCGGACCAGGGCCGTGACGTCGACGGCGGGTAGGAGCGCAACCATCTGGGCCATGAGCTCGGACTCGCCGTCGAGCATCCCCTGCAGCCGCCCGAGCCGGTCGACGTCGATGTCGCGCAGCGGCTCGCCAGCCCAGCCCCAGAGCACCGTGCGCAGCTTGGGCTCGGGGCTGAAGGTCAGGCCGTGGTCGTAGCCCCAGAGGCGGCCCGCGGGGTCGCGGATCAGGTGGGAGCCCTTGCGGTCGGCGTTGTTGACGACGGCGTCGAGCACGGCCACGTCACGCACGTCGTCCTTGTCCTCGTGCACGATGCTCACGGCCCGGCCACCCTCGAGCTCGCCGTCGACGACGCTCAGCCAGCCCTGAGGGACGCGTCTCGGCGCGCACACGTCCACCGGTCGGGGATCGGGCTCGAGACCGAAGGGGTCACCGATCCACAGCTGCACCGACCCCTCGCCGAGGGGCCCGTCGCGCAGCACCGTCGGCGGCACGACGTCCCAGCCGCCTGCGCGCGACACCTCGAAGGTGGCCACCTCGCGCCCGGCCAGCGTCCCGTCGGGGAAGTCCCACAGGGGGCGCTCGCCGCGCACCGGCTTGTAGATGCCGTAGACCGGACCACCCGTCGCGGCCGCGACGTCGTCGGCGTCCGCGACCTCGACGAGCAGGGCGACGTTGGACGACTCGCTGATGCGTCCCACGACTTCGAGCGCGCCCCTGTGCAGCGCTGCGAGCACGGCCTCGACCTGGTCGGGGTTGTGCGGTCCGTCCACGACCGGCGGCTCAGCGCTTGTAGCCGTTGGAGCGCGGGCAGACGTGTCCGTTGACGTCGAGCGGCTGACCACAGAACGGGCAGGGCGGGCGCCCTGCGGTCACGAGGGAGGTCGCCCGCCTGGCGAACGCCCGCGCTTGTTCCGGCGTCAGAACCACACGCACCGCGAGGCGATCGGGCGCCACCTCGAGGGCGTCGGGCGCGTCGGCCTCGAGGTCCTCGGCCTGCGTGGGGTCGGAGTCGAAGGCCTCGATCACGACGACCTCGCGGGCGGGGTCCCAGGCGAGCGACATCGTCGAGATGCGGAACTCGTCCTCGATCGGAGTGCTCAGCGGCTCGAGGTCCTCGGGGCCCGACGGATCGGCGGACACGCTCGTGAACTGGTCGAGCAGGTCGCCGACCTTGTCGGCGAGGATCGCCACCTGCTCCTTCTCGCACGAGAGCGAGACGAGCCGTCGCCCCTCCGACGCCTGCAGGAAGAAGGTGCGCTGACCGGGGGGTCCGACCGTGCCGACGACGAACCTGCTCGGCGGGTCGAAGTCGTGAACCGGCATACGACGACCCTAACGGACCGGATCGATGGTGGCGCCTGCGCCGCCCCCGACCGCGGCGTCACCCTCGTCACCCTCGTCGCCCTGGCTGCGCTGGTCGCCCTGGCTGCTGCCGTCGTGGGTTTCACCGGGCTCGCCGGGCTGGGGCGGCGGCGGCACCACCGAGGCGAGGTCTCCCCCGGTGTCGTTGCTGCGCAGCAGGAACGGCCGCTTGGAGGTGTAACGCACCACCGACACCGATGCGGGGTCGACCTGGATGCGCTGGAACTGGTCGAGGTGGGACCCGGCCGCGTCGGCCAGGATCGCCTTGATGACGTCGCCGTGAGACACCGCCATCCAGATCGCGTCCTTGCCGTGCTCCTGCAGCACCTGGGCGTCGACGTCGCGGATGGCCGCGAGGGCGCGAGCCTGCATGCCCGCCATGGTCTCGCCCGGGAAGTCGTCGCCGTCGGGGAACCGTACCGCAGAGGGCTGGTCCTGCACGGTGCGCCACAGCGGCTCCTTGAGCAGCTCGCTCAGCTTGCGCCCGGTCCACGCCCCGTAGCGACACTCCCCCAGCCGCTCATCGGTGGCGATCGCCAGACCGGGGACCGCCGCCGCGACGATGGTGGCTGCCGTCTCCTGACACCGCTGCAGCGGTGAGGAAACCACTCGGACGACGGGCACCTGACCCGCGAGCATGCGCTCCCCGACCCGCTCGGCCTGCCCGCGGCCGTGGTCGTCGAGCCCGATTCCCGGAGACCACCCGGCGAGGGTCCCGGTGGCGTTGGCAGCGGTGCGCCCGTGGCGTACGAGCAGGACGATGGGCACGTCCCAACTGTAGGCGCGAGCGTCTAGGCTCACGGTCACCGGGGTATGGAACCCCGCAGCGGACCCGCCGGTGGGACCGCCCGACGTCAGGAGTATCTCGTGCAGTGGTGGGGCTGGCTCATCGTGGTCGTCGCAGTGATCGTCGTGCTGCTGGGGCTCTTCCTCGGGCTCCAGGCCCGGCGGCGCCGGGGCGGGGTCATCGTCGCCCCGGCATCCGGAAGCGGCACCTCGACAACCGGCGACGCGGACGCGGGAGGGACGCCGTGAGCCGGCTGATGCGCACGTCCGAGATCCTCAAGCGACCGGTGGTGACCCACCAGGGCGAGGACGTCGCCCAGGTCAAGGACATCGTCTTCGCCGCCAACGGCGGCCGGGTCGGCGGTTTCACCCTGTCCGGCCGGGGGATCTTCGCCGGCCCCAAGAAGGAAGCCCTCGCCTGGGAGTCGGTCGGCTCCCTCGGCGCGGACGCCGTCATGATCGAGTCCGAGGAGGTCCTCGAGACCCACCAGAGCGTGTTGGACAAGTCGGCCCGCGCCGGCGGCTCGGGCGGTGACGTGCTCGGCTCGAAGGTGCTGACCGACGGCGGCACCGACCTCGGCGTCGTGGTCGACGTCGTCGTCGAGGTCGACGACCACCGGCACACCTGTGAGGTCATCGGCTACGAGATCGAGGCCTCCGAGGCCCTGGAGACCAAGGGCACCAAAGTGCTCATCCCCCTGCCGGCCACGTTGTCGGCTTCGAAGGAGTTCCTCATGGTGCCCGACAGCGCCCGCAACTTCGTCGGTCGCGACCTCGCCGGTTTCGGCGCCTCGGTCGCCGCCTTCCGGGCCCAGCTCGAGGGGGGTGCGTCCTGATGCTCTTCTCCGATGCGAAGGGGCACAAGGTCGTCTCGACCGCCACGGCCGAGCGGGTCGGCAAGATCAAGGACGTCGTCGTCGACCCGGCCAGCCACGCCGTGGTGGCACTCCTGCTGAAGAAGACCGACAACGGGTCGATCCTCAAGTGGTCGGACATCACCGGTTTCGGCTCCGACGCCGCCACCGTGGCCTCGGCCGACCTGCTCGTCGAGTCCGACGAGC
>JALYVC010000321.1 GCA_030853445.1 Actinomycetota bacterium
GCCCACAGGTCGGCCACCCGCCGTATGCCGCCGTCCCCGTCGCGCGCCAACGCGTCGCCGTCGGCGGCGGCCCACGGGAGCAGGACGAACCCGCGCTCGTGCGCCCGCGGGTGCGGCAGGGTGAGCCCGGGGGTGTCGAGGCGGATCTCGCCACCGGACCCCGGGTGCCCGACCTGGATGAGGTCCAGGTCGAGGGTTCTTGCCCCCCAACGGATCTCGCGGGTGCGCCCGTGGCTCGCCTCGATGGCGTGCAACGCCTCGAGCAGGGTCTGGGGTGCCAGCGTCGTCTCGGCCACCAGCACGGCGTTGAGGAAGACCGGCTGCTCGGGCCCGCCGACAGGGTCGGTCTCGACCAGAGGCGAGACCGCACGCACGCGCACCCCCCGCAGGGCACCGATCTCGGCGACCGCCTCCTCGAGGGTGGCTCGGGCGTCACCGAGGTTGGCGCCCAGCGCCACGACGACCGATGCCCCGCGCTCGCGCCGCACGTGCACGGCGACGTCGGTGAAGGGCTGACCGACCGGGGCCTGCGGCTTGTGCACGGTCACCTCGACCGCGTCGACCAGCGGTCTGGCCAGTGCGTCCTGCGCGATCACCTGGGCAAGACGCTCGATGAGGTCGAACGACGGCCCGGTGATGCGGGCCATCACGTCGGTGGCCACGTCGGCATACGACACGGTCTGCTCGAGGTCGTCGCTCGAGCCGGCTCGGGAGAGGTCGAGCTCGAGCACGACGTCGACCACGAAGGGCTGGCCCTGCTCCTTCTCGAAGGCCAGCACACCGTGGTGCCCCACGGCCTCGACCCCCGCGAGCAGGATGCGGTCGGTGCCCGAGACCGCTCGGCGCTCACTGGTCATCGTGTCTCCTGGTCTCGGTGGGCCTGCGTCGCCGCGAGGACCGCCAACGCGTCACGGGTCGACGGCACGTCGTGCACCCGCACGCCCCACACCCCGGCGAGGGCCGCGAGCACACTGGTCGCCGCCGTGGCGGCGTCCCGGTCGCCCGGAGCCCGGGTGGGCGCCCCGGGAGCCACGGCGACCCTCCCGAGGAAGGTCTTGCGAGACGCCCCGACCAGCACGGGATGCCCGAGCGCCATGAGCGACTCGAGGTGGGCCAGGAGCGCCCAGTTGTGCCCGGCGTCCTTGGCGAAGCCCAGACCGGGGTCGAGGACCAGCTGCTGCGGGCGCATCCCGCACGCCAGCAGGGCGTCCCGCCGCTGCGCGAGCTCGCGGCAGACGTCGACGACCACGTCGTCGTAGACGGCCCGCGCCTGCATGTCGACGCTGTGCCCGCGCCAGTGCATGGCCACGTAGGGGCAGCCCCACTGCGCGACCAGGGGCGCCATGTCCGGGTCGGCAAGGCCACCGCTGACGTCGTTGACGAGGGCGGCTCCCGCAGCCAGCGCCTGCTCGGCCACCTCGGCCCGCATCGTGTCGACCGAGACGACGGCGCCCTCGGTGCTCAGGACCCGCACGACGGGGATGACGCGCCGCAGCTCCTCGGCGACCGTCGGACGTTCGGCGCCCGGGCGGGTCGACTCCCCGCCCACGTCGACGATGTCAGCGCCCTGCGCGCGCACCTCGCGGCCGTGACGGATCGCCGCCTCGGGCTCGAACCACTCGCCGCCGTCGCTGAAGGAGTCGGGCGTGACGTTGACGACCCCCATGACGACCGGCCGACCGGGCCCGAACGGCAGCGGGTGGACGACGTGGCCGGCGCTCACGCCTGCCCCTCCCGCAGGCGGCGCCACGTCGGCCAGACGAGGAAGGCCTCGGCCTCGAGGGCCGCCAACGACACCCGCGGTAGGTCGGCCGCGGTGGGGTAGAGCAGGTAGCGGCTGACCCACTCCGGCTGGAACTTCGCGTTGAAGCGGTAGAGGCTCTCGATCTGGAACCACCGCGAAGCCACGATGAGCACCGACCGTCTCAGGCGCAGCAGCGGCCCCGCACCGAGGCGCTCGCCCCGTTCGAAGACGGAGCGGAAGGCCGCGAAGTTGAGCGAGACGCGGCGCACCCCGAGGGCGGGCGCCTGCTGCATCACCGTCGAGATCATCAGCTCGTTGACTCCTGGCGCCGCATCGGCGTCACGCCTCATGAGGTCGAGCGACAGGCCGTCGTGACCCCACGGAACGAGCTGGAGGAGGCCACGCACCCGGCCACCCTCCCAGGCCGTGACCAGCACGGCGTCGGGGTCGCGCGGGTCGGCCACTCTCCCCAGAGCCATGCTGAAGCCGCGCTCGGTCTCGCTGTCGCGCCACGCACCGGCGTCGGCCAGCACGGTCGCGCGCAGCTCGTCGTCGAGGTCGCGGACCCGGTGCACAGAGGTCTCGTAGCCGTGGCGGCTGATGCGCGACACCATCTGGCGCACGTTGCGCATGGCCCGCCCCTCGAGGCTGAAGTCGTCGGTGTGCAGGACCGCCTCGTCACCGATCTCGAGAGCGGCCAGACCGGCCTCGCGGGCCCACACCTCACCGGCGTCCTCGGAGCAGCCCAGCACGGCGACGGTCCAGGCGTGCTCGGCGGCGCGGGTGGTGAAGGCCCCGATCGCCTCGGGCCAGGCGTCACGCGGCCCCACCGGGTCACCGCTGGCGAGCATCACCCCACCCACCACCCGGTGGGCGACGGCCGAGCGGCCCGACGGGGCCCAGAGCAGGCTCTTGTCGGTGCGCAGGGCGAAGTACGCCAGCGAGTCGCCGTCGTCGGCCAGCATCGGTCGCACCCGCGCCTCGTCGTCGGCGCTGAGCTCGCCGCGCGGCTCGGGCACCCGCAGCACGACGTACGCGGTCGCGGCGAGGGTGAGCAGCCCCAGGCCCGCGAGCGCCGTCCCCACCACGTCGGTCGTGCGGTCACCCCTGAAGGTGAGGGGCCCACCCAGGCCGAAGAGCCCTAGGACGGTCTCGCTCAGGGCGTCGACCAGGCCCGGGGCGTCCCCGACATCACCGCGTGACGCGGCGTAGACCAGTCCGACACCCACGACGAGGTCGGCCAGCACGAGGGCGACCAGCACCCTGACCGCGCGCCAGCGGCTTTGCGGGTCGCTGGCCGCGCGGAAGTCGTCACGGCGCAGCAGCAGCACCGTCAGCAGGGTCAGCGAGACGACGACCTGCAGCGGGCTGACCCGCACGAGGGCGGCC
>JALYVC010000344.1 GCA_030853445.1 Actinomycetota bacterium
ACGCAGGAGGTCGGCCGCGCGGCCGCCGCGAGGCTCGACGCCCTCCCGGCGAGCGACGCCCGCACGGCCCTGCAGACCCTCGTCATCTCGGTCACCGACCGCGTCGGCTGACCCCGCTCGCGGACCACGCTCAGAGGGGGCCGTCGGCGTCGCGGGCGGCCTTCTTCGCCGCCTCGAGGGTCTCGGGCTCGAGGTCGTCGCCCGCCGGGAGGAGGCTGGGAAGCAGGTCGTGCCGCACCATGATGGCGAGGAAGATGTCGGAGACGCGCACGCCGTGGTCGGGACGGCTGATCACCTCGACCGTGTCGCCGGCCGCGACGGGCCCCGGCTCGACCACGGCGAGGTAGGTCCCGGTCCTGTTCTGCTCGGTGAAGGTCCTGAGCCAGCCCTTGACGTCGATCCAGGCGCGGAAGGTCGAGCAGGGGATCCGTGGGGCCGTCACCTGCAGCACGAGGGTTTCACCGACCCGCCAGCGCTCGCCCACGACGGCATCGCTGACGACCAGTCCGGTGGTCGTGAGGTTCTCACCGAAGGCGCCGTTCGGCAGGTCGCGGCCCAGCAGCCGCTCGAAGTGGTCGAGCTCCTCACGCGAGTAGGCGTAGACCGCCTGCGTGTCGCCCCCGTGGTGGCGCGCGTCCCCCAGCTCGTCGCCCAGGAGCCCGCTGCCGAGCCCGCCGCGCTTGGGACCCGGGGCACGCACCTCGACCGGCCCCTCGACCGGCACCTTGTCGATGCCGGACGTCAGCTTCTTGGCCGAGCGCACCTCGGCGAGCCGGCCGATGTTGACGGACTGCACGAGGGGGAGCGCGCGAGGTGCGCGAGGTGCTCGAGGTGCGCGAGGTGACGGCATGGGCTCATCGTACGGAGCCGTCACCACGCCGGGTTACGCTGGAGAGGCAGGGCGGATGCGTCACCGCAGCACGACCAGGGCACGGCGTCGCCGCCCCCGGTCCGCGGCACGGCTGGCCCCCGCGTTCGCCGCCGACCTACCCCGCAGCGGGGCCGCTGCCCCTGACGCTGAACGGGCGCCCTCCTGCGCCGACACCCGCATGCCGACTGCACGCACACCCGAACGGAGCCCCGTGACCACCCTCGACCCCCACCTGCCCCAGCAGCCCGAGACCCCCTTCCCCCACGAGCGAGCCGTCACGTCGGTGCGCGCAGCCCTGCGCTCCCCGAAGCGACTGCGGGTGGAGGTGCTCGCGGGGCTCGTCGTGGCGCTGGCCCTGATCCCCGAGGCGATCTCGTTCTCGATCCTCGCCGGGGTCGACCCTCGCGTGGGGCTCTTCGCGTCCTTCACGATGGCGGTGACGATCTCGGTCGTCGGCGGTCGCCCGGCGATGATCTCGGCCGCGACCGGCGCCGTCGCCCTCGTCGTCGCCCCCGTCGTGCGTGAGCACGGACTCGACTACCTCATCGTGACCGTGCTGCTCGCCGGCGTGCTGCAGATCGTCCTCGCGCTGGTCGGGGCGGCGCGGCTGATGCGCTTCGTGCCGCGCTCGGTGATGGTGGGCTTCGTCAACGCCCTGGCCATCCTCATCTTCTCCGCGCAGGTGCCGCACCTGGTCGGGGTGCCCTGGCTGGTCTACCCGATGGTGGCCTTCGGCCTGCTCGTCATGGTCTACCTGCCGCGCCTGACCACAGTGGTGCCCGCTCCGCTCGTGGCCATCGTGCTGCTCACGGGGGCGACGGTCGTGGCGGCCATCGCCGTGCCGAACGTCGGTGACGAGGGCGCGCTTCCCGACAGCCTCCCCGGGTTGGTCGTCCCCCACGTGCCACTCACGCTCGAGACGCTGCAGATCATCGCGCCCTACGCCCTGGCCATGGCCCTCGTGGGGCTCATGGAGTCGCTGATGACCGCCAAGCTCGTCGACGACGTCACCGACACCCACTCGCCCAAGACCCGTGAGGCCTGGGGACAGGGGGTCGCCAACATCGTGACCGGCGCCTTCGGTGGGATGGGCGGCTGCGCGATGATCGGTCAGACCATGATCAACGTCAAGGTGGCGGGGGCGCGCACGCGCATCTCGACCTTCCTGGCGGGCGTCTTCCTGCTGGTGCTCGTCGTCGGCCTCGGCGACGTCGTGGCCCTGATCCCCATGGCCGCCCTGGTGGCGGTGATGATCATGGTGTCGGTCGGCACCTTCGACTGGCACAGCATCCGCCTCTCGACGCTGCGTCGGATGCCGCGCAGCGAGACGGCGGTCATGGTCGTGACCGTGGTCGTCGTGGTCGCCACGTCGAACCTCGCCATCGGTGTGGTCGTCGGCACGGTGATGGCGATGGTGCTCTTCGCCCGGCGGGTCGCGCACCTCACCCGGGTGGTCGACGTCGCGCACCCCGACCCCGACACCCGCGTGTATGCCGTGGAGGGGGCGCTGTTCTTCGCGTCCAGCAACGACCTCGTCACGCAGTTCGACTACGTGGGCGACCCGAAGAACGTCGTCATCGACCTCTCGGCCTCACACATCTGGGACGCCTCGACGGTCGCCGCGCTCGACGCCATCCAGACCCGCTACGCCGCCAAGGGCAAGACCGCGACCATCGTCGGGCTCAACGACAACAGCCGGCTCCGGCACGAGGCGCTCGCCGGGCAGCTGGGCGGCGACCACTGAGCGTCTCCCGCGTGGAGAGCGCCGCGCCGCGAGGAGCGAGTCGACGGTGAGCAGCAGCAGCGCGACCCAGACGATGCCGAAGCCGGCCCAGCGCGCGGTCGAGAGGCGCTCACCGAGCAGCAGCACGCCGCACAGCAGCTGGAGCACCGGGGTGATGAACTGCAGCAGACCGATCGTGACGAGGGGAATACGTCGGGCTGCAGCCGCGAAGAGCAGCAAGGGGATCGCGGTGACGACACCGCCGAGCACGAGCAGCGTCGGGTGCAGCCCGCCGTCGGCGGTGAAGGTCTGCGCGCCGGTGCGGCCCAGCACCACGAGCACGACCAGCGCGAAGGGGGCGAGCACCACCGTCTCGACGGTGAGGCCGTGCAGGGCCGGCAGCCCCACGCCCAGCCGCTTCTTGAGCAGCCCGTATGCCGCGAAGCTCACCGCCAGCACGAAGGAGATCCACGGCACGTGGCCGGCCGCGACGGTGAGGTAGACCCCCGCGACGACCCCGACGGCGACGGCCGCCCACTGCAGCCGGCGTAGGTGCTCCCCGAGCACGACGACGCCGAGCGCCACCGTCACGAGGGGGTTGAGGAAGTAGCCGAGGGACGCGTCAGCGACGTCGTGCGCGGCGACGGCCGCGACGTAGAAGCCCCAGTTCACGGCGATCGCCACGGCCGCGAGGGTGAGACCGCCGAGCAGCCTGGGCTGCCGCACGAGCGCCGGCACCCAGCGCACGTCACGCAGGAGCAGCAGCACGACCACACACAGAGCCAGCGTCCAGACGATGCGGTGGGCCAGGATCTCGATCGGCCCGGCCGGGGCGAGGGCGTGGAAGTAGAGCGGGAAGGCACCCCATACCGCGTAGGCGACCAGCCCGTAGGCTGTGCCCTTTGCGGTCTCGTCGGCGGGGGTGCCGCCGAAGGGTGCTCCCGAGCCGATCGTCACCCGCCGACGACCCACGAGTCGCGCCCGGTGAGCAGCACGTCGAGGTCTGCGTCGCTGGCGGCGACGGCGTCGCCCTGCGCGTCCGCCCCGTGCAGGCCCATGACGGCGGCGTCGACCTGGTCGCGCACGAGGTCGTCATAGGTCGGACGGTCGACATCGCGGAAGATCCCCATCGGCACGTGGGCCAGGGTCGGGTCGATCAGCCTGGAGATCGCGAAGGCCTGCGACGGGTCGCTCGCGTGGGCGTCGTGTCGCACGACGCGGGCCGGGTCGGCCACGGCGCGGTTGACGACCTCGAGGCCGCCGCCGTCGGTGCGCACGACGACGGTGCCGGTCTCGGCGTCGCCGGTAGAGATCTCCTCGCCGTGGCGAAGTGGGAGGATCCGGGCGGCCGCCTCGGTGCGGTCCTTCAGCACGGCGAAGACGCCGTCGTTGAAGATCGGGCAGTTCTGGTAGATCTCGACCAGCGACGTGCCGCGGTGGGTGGTCGCCGCGCGCAGCACCTCGGTGAGGTGGGCGCGGTCGGAGTCCATGGTGCGCGCGACGAAGGTCGCCTCGGCGCCGAGGGCCAGGCTCACCGGGTTGAACGGCGCGTCGACCGAGCCGACGGGAGTCGACTTGGTGACGGTACCGAGGGGTGAGGTGGGAGAGTACTGACCCTTGGTCAGGCCGTAGATCTCGTTGTTGAACAACAGGATCGTGAGGTTGACGTTGCGCCGCAGGGCGTGGATCAGGTGGTTGCCACCGATCGACAGGGCGTCGCCGTCACCCGTCACGACGAAGACCGACAGGTCACGCCGTGAGGTCGCCAGACCGGTGGCGATGGCCGGGGCGCGTCCGTGGATCGAGTGCATGCCGTAGGTGTCGAGGTAGTAGGGGAAGCGCGAGGAGCAGCCGATCCCCGACACGAAGACGACGTTCTCGCGTCGCAGACCCAGCTCGGGCAGGAAGCCCTGCACGGCAGCGAGGATGGCGTAGTCGCCGCACCCGGGGCACCAGCGCACCTCCTGGTCGGAGGTGAAGTCCTTGCGCGACAACGGGTCCGAGCCCTCGGGGAGGGTCGGCACACCGGCGAGCCCGTGCCCGGGCATACCGAGGGCGATCGGCGCGGTGGCCTGTGGGGGCTGGCTGGTTGTCGTCATGCGAGCACCTCCGGCTCGAGGAACGGCCGCAGCACCTCGACGAGCTCGGCCGAGGTGAAGGGCAGGCCGCGGACGGCCGTGTGGGAGTGGATGTCGACGAGGTAGCGCCCACGCAGCAGCAGGGCGAGCTGGCCGAGGTTCATCTCGGGCAGGACGACCCGGTCGTAGGCGTGCAGTACCTCGCCGAGGTTGGCGGGGAAGGGTGCGAGGTGGCGCAGGTGGGTGCGGGCGACGGCCTGCCCCTGCTCACGCAGCACACGCACCGCCGCCGCGACGGGGCCGTAGGTCGAGCCCCAGCCGATGACGAGCAGACGCGCATCGCCGGTGGGGTCGTCGACCTCGAGGTCGGGCACGGTGATGCCGTCGATCTTGGCCTGCCGCAGGCGCACCATCCGGTCGTGGTTGGCCGGTTCGTAGGAGATGTTGCCGGTGACGTCGGCCTTCTCGATCCCGCCGATGCGGTGCTCGAGCCCGGGTGTGCCCGGGACGGCCCACGGCCGGGCCAGGGTGTCGGGGTCGCGCAGGTAGGGGTGGAAGACCGGGACACCCTTCGCGTCGACGGCGTTGGGTTCGGTGGCGTGCACGACCGGCTCGCCCGGCAGGTCGGCCACCGACGGCAGGCGCCACGGTTCGGAGCCGTTGGCGAGGTAGCCGTCGGAGAGCAGGATGACGGGGGTGCGGTAGGTGGTGGCCGTGCGCACCGCCTCGAGCGCTGCGTCGAAGCAGTCGGAGGGGGACTGCGGCGCGATGACCGCCACGGGCGACTCACCGTTGCGGCCGTAGAGCGCCTGGAGCAGGTCGGCCTGCTCGGTCTTGGTCGGCAGGCCTGTCGACGGGCCGCCCCGCTGCACGTCGACGACGACCAGGGGCAGCTCGAGCGAGACGGCGAGCCCGATGGTCTCGGCCTTGAGGGCCAGGCCCGGGCCGGAGGTGGTCGTGACCCCGACCGCCCCGCCGAAGGCCGCGCCCAGGGCGATGCCGACGCCGGCGATCTCGTCCTCGGCCTGGATCGTCGTGACTCCGAAGCGCTTCAGGCCCGAGAGGGTGTGCAGGATGTCGGATGCCGGCGTGATGGGGTACGAGCCGAGCACGAGCGGCAGCCCCGCCTTGTGGGCGGCGGTCGCGAGCCCGTAGGCGAGCGCGAGGTTGCCGGTGATGTTGCGATAGCGCCCGGGAGGCATGCTCGCTGCGCCGACCTCGTAGCGGACGGCGAACTCCTCGGTCGTCTCGCCGTAGTTGACGCCTGCCCGCAGGGCGATGAGGTTGGCCGAGAGCAGGTCGGGCTTGCCACCGAACTTGCGGGCGAGGAAGTGCTCGGTGGGCTCGGTCGGGCGGGTGTAGAGCCACGACAGCAGGCCGAGGGCGAACATGTTCTTCGCCCGCTCCTTGTCCTTGCGGGTGAGGTCGGAGCCGGCCAGCGCCGTGACCGTCATCGACGTGAGCGGCACCCGGTGCACGGCATACGCGTCGAGCGTGCCGTCGTCGAGGGGAGAGGTGGCGTATCCCACCTTGGCGAGGTTGCGCCTGCTGAACTCGTCGGTGTCGACGATGACGGTGGCGCCGCGGGGAAGGTCGGGCAGGTTGGCCTTGAGCGCTGCGGGGTTCATGGCCACGAGCACGTCGGGCTCGTCGCCGGGGGTGAGCACGTCGTGGTCGGCGAAGTGCAGCTGGAAGCTCGAGACGCCCGGCAGGGTGCCCTGGGGGGCGCGGATCTCGGCGGGGAAGCTCGGCAGTGTCGACAGGTCGTTGCCGAGCACGGCGGAGTCGCTCGTGAAACGGTCGCCGGTCAGCTGCATGCCGTCGCCGGAGTCTCCGGCGAAGCGGATGACGACGCGGGCGAGCTGCTGGGTGGTGGCGGTCATCAGTGAGGTGCCTCGGTTCGGTGCGTGGGGCACCGGATGGGCGCCCTTGCCATCGTATGTCGCCGGTGGGGGTGGCTCGCGGGTGCCCACCGTGGCGCCAGGTCCGGCTCTGTTCGCGTCTACCGCCATGCGGGGGCCGCCGGGCTCGAGGCCGCTGCGCCCCTAGTCTGGGCGGGTGAGCGCGACCCTCGTGGCCAAGGGCCTGTCCGGCGGACACGCCCACCGCACCCTCTTCGAGAGGCTCGACCTCACCGTGGCCCCGGGCGACGTCGTCGGTGTCGTCGGGGCCAACGGCGCGGGCAAGACCACCCTGCTGAGGCTGCTCGCGGGTGTTGGGACACCGCTCGCGGGATCGGTCACGGCGACTCCGTCCGACGCCTTCGTCGGCTGGCTTCCCCAGGAGCATGAGCGGTTGACGGGCGAGACGGTGGGCGGCTACGTGGCCCGGCGCACCGGCGCGACGGCGGCCACCGAGACGATGGAGGCGGCCGCGAGCGATCTCGGTTCGGAGGTCGAGGGAGCCGACGACCGGTATGCCGTGGCGCTCGACCACTGGCTGGCCTGCGGTGCCGCCGACCTCGACGACCGGATGCCGCAGGTGCTGGCCGAGCTGGGGCTGGACGTCGGAGCGGATGCGCTCATGACCTCCCTGTCGGGTGGGCAGGCCGCTCGTGCGGCGCTCGCCGCCCTGCTGCTCAGCCGCTTCGACGTGGTGCTGCTCGACGAGCCCACCAACGACCTCGACCTCGCCGGGCTGGAGCGACTCGAGCGCTTCGTCCTGGGTCTGCGCGGTGGCGCCGTGCTCGTGTCGCACGACCGTGAGTTCCTCGCCCGGTGTGTCACCCGGATCGTCGAGCTCGACCTGGCCCAGCACGCGGTGTCGGTGCACGACGGGGGCTACGAGTCGTTCCTCGCCGAGCGCGAGGTCGCGCGTCGTCACGCCCGCGAGGCCTACGACGAGTTCGCCTCCACGAAGTCCGACCTGCAGGCTCGGGCGCGCACCCAGCGCGAGTGGAGCAGCAAGGGCGTGCGCAACGCGGTGAAGAAGAGCCCCGACAACGACAAGATCCGCCGCGCCGCCAGCATCGACTCGTCGGAGAAGCAGGCCCGCAAGGTGCGCCAGATGGAGTCGCGCATCGCCCGGCTCGACGAGGTGGAGGAGCCGCGCAAGGAGTGGGTGCTGCAGTTCACCGTCGGCGCGGCCCCGCGCTCGAGCTCGGTGGTCGCCACCGCGAACGAGGCGTCGGTGCGGCGCGGCGACTTCGACTTCGGCCCGGTGTCGGTGCAGGTCGAGGCCTGCCAGCGGATCGGCATCACGGGCCCCAACGGCGCGGGCAAGACGACGCTGCTCCAGCTGCTGCTGGGGCGGTTGGCGCCGGATCACGGGAGCGCGGGTCTCGGGGCGAGTGTGGCGGTCGGTGAGATCGACCAGGCCCGTAGCGGCTTGGACGACGACCTGAGCCTCGGGGAGGCGTTCGGTGAGGCGGTGCCGGATCTGGCGCCCGCGGATCGTCGTACGCTCCTCGCGAAGTTCGGCCTGAAGGCCGACCAGGTGAGCAGCCTCGTCGCGCGGCTCTCGCCGGGGGAGCGCACTCGGGCAGCGATGGCACTGCTGCAGGCGCGGGGGGTCAACCTGCTCGTGCTCGACGAGCCGACGAACCACCTCGACCTGCCGGCGATCGAGCAGCTCGAGGAGGCGCTGGAGTCGTACGACGGCGCGTTGCTGCTGGTCTCGCACGACCGACGGCTGCTGGAGACGGTGCGGCTCGACCAGCGGTGGCACGTCGAGGGTGGGCGGGTCACGGCGTCCTGAGGGCGTCGGTCCGGCCGACCGGCTGGCGGTCGGAGGGACTCCGGTGGGGCTGAAGTCCATTGGTTCTCAGTCGAGTCGAGTCGAGCCGTTGGCCGGTGTCGGACCCTGTCGGGGGTGAGTCTCGTGACCGCTCGATGGGCACAGGCCGATGACACGCCCGACCCGTCTCGGTCTGGGGGTGCCCACCGAGCCTCTTCGCCGCCTCAGGCGGTCTCGTCCGCCTCCGGTGGTGTCTCAGCACCGTCGCGCTCGTCACGGGCAGCCCACTCCAGCAACGTGTCGAGCCGATATGCCGTATCGTCGATGCCCGCCATCAGGTCACCCTTCGCGGCATACCGTTCGGGCACCGTCGCGAGGGTCAGCTCGTGCGGCTCGACGTCGTCCACCTCGTCCCACCCGATCGGCGTCGAGACCGTGCCGTCGGGCACGCCCCGCACCGAGTAGGCGCTGGCGATGGTGTGGTCGCGCGCGTTCTGGTTGTAGTCGACGAAGACCGCACGAGGGTCGCGGTCCCTGCGCCACCACGTCGTCGTCGCCTCGCCACCGGCACGGCGCTCGACCTCACGGGCGAAGGCGAGCGCGGCCCGTCGTACGTCCTGGAAGCCCCACTCGGGCTCGATCCGCACATAGACGTGCAGGCCGCTGCCGCCGGAGGTCTTGGGGTAGCCGGTGATGCCGAGCTCGTCGAGCACCTCGTGCGCCACCTGGGCCACGCGCTTGGTCCTCGGGAGGTCGCACTCGGGCATGGGGTCGAGGTCGATGCGCCACTCGTCAGGGCGTTCGGTGTCGTCACGGCGGCTGTTCCACGGGTGGAACTCCACGCTCGACATCTGCACGGCCCAGATCACGGACGCGAGCTCGGTGACGCACAGCTCGTCGGCGGTGCGGTTCCACCGCGGGAAGTGGATGCGCACGGTCTCGAGCCACGGCGGCGCACCATGGGGCACCCGTTTCTGGTGCACCTTCTCCCCGGCCAGACCGGTGGGGAAGCGGTGCATCATGCAGGGTCGGTCGCGCAGGGCCCGCACGATGCCGTCGCCCACCGCCAGGTAGTAGCTCGCGAGGTCGAGCTTGGTCCAGCCGTGCTCGGGGAAGTAGACCCGGTCGGGGTTGGAGAGGCGCACCGTGCGCTCGCCGACCTCGAGCTCGACCGCCGGAGACGTCGCCTTCGCCATGCCCCGACTGTATGCCGCGCGCGCGGGTCTCGACGGCGGGACCTGCCGCGTGGTTGGCTCGGTGTCGCGGGCGACGAGGCCCGGACCGGTCGAGGAGGACCCATGCTCGAGAACGCCTTCTACACGCCCGAGGTCCAGGGGGCCTACCAGCTGCACGGGCTGGGCGACTTCGCCCTCGAGGAGGGCGGAACCATCCCCGACCTCCAGCTGGCTTACGCGACGTACGGCGAGCTGAACGCGGCCAAGGACAACGCGATCCTCGTCCCGACGTGGTTCTCCGGCACCCACCAGACGTGGGAGCAGGTCTACATCGGTGAGGGCCGCGCCCTCGACCCCACCCGTTGGTTCATCGTCGTCGTCAACCAGATCGGGAACGGCCTCTCGACCTCACCGCACAACACCGACAGCGCCGTGGCGATGTCGCACTTCCCGCACGTGACCATCGGTGACGACGTCGTGGCCCAGCAGCGGCTGCTCAGCGAGCTGTTCGGCATCGAGCGGCTGGCGCTCGTCGTGGGGGGCTCGATGGGGGCGCAGCAGACCTACGAGTGGGCGGTCCGCTTCCCCGACCGGGTGCAGCGTGCGGCACCCATCGCCGGCACGGCGCAGAACACTCCCCACAGCTTCCTCTTCGCCAGGGCACTGCTCGAGGCCATCACCTCCGACCCCGGCTGGGACGGTGGCGACTACGCCTCCCACACCGACGTCCACGACGGACTGGCGCGGCACGCCGGCATCTGGGCCGTGATGGGGTTGTCGACGCAGTTCTGGAAGACCGAGTTCTGGCGCGGCATCCAGGTCCCCGACTACCAGTTCACCAGCCGCGACGACTTCATGACCAACTTCATGGAGGCCGTGTTCTGCGCGATGGACCCCAACGCCCTGCTGGTCATGGGCTGGAAGTGGCAGCGCGGCGACGTCAGCCGGCACACCGGCGGCGACCTCGCGGCGGCGCTGGGGCGCATCACCGCCCGCACCATGGTGATGCCGATCGACGAGGACATGTTCTTCCCGGTGAGGGACTGCGCCGCGGAGCAGGCGCTGGTGCCCGGCAGCGAGCTGCGGGTGCTGCCCAGCATTGCTGGTCACTTCGGGCTTTTCGGCTTCGAGCAGACCTATCTCGACGCCGTCGACGCAGGGCTGCGTGACCTGCTGGGGACACCGGTCTGAGCGCCCGCCCGCGGAATAGCGCCGGCTCGGGAGGCGCTGCACCCTGCATGACAACCTTGGGCCTCATCGGCAGTGGACACATCGGCAGCACGGTCGCTCGACTCGCGGTGGCCGCTGGTCACGACGTCGTCCTCAGCAACTCGAGAGGGCCCGAGACCCTCGCCGACCTCGTCGGCGAGCTCGGCCCGCACGCGCGTGCGGCGACCGCCCTCGAGGCCGCGCAGGCCGGCGAGATCGTCGTCGTGACCATCCCGCTGAGGGCCTACCGGAGCGTGCCCGTAGAGCCGCTCGTCGGCAAGGTAGTGATCGACACCAACAACTACTACCCGCAGCGTGACGGGCAGCTCCCCGGTCTCGACGACGGCACGACGACCTCGAGCGAGTTGCTGCAGGAGCACCTTTCGCAGTCGCACGTCGTCAAGGGCTTCAACAACATCAACTTCGCGCACCTGCAGACCCTCGCCCGCCCCGCCGGGTCAGCCGACCGCAGCGCCATCGTCATCGCGGGCGACGACGCCGGGGCGAAGCAGACGGTGACCGGTCTGCTCGACGAGCTCGGCTACGACACCCTCGACGCGGGCGCCCTCTCGGAGGGACGCCGGTTCGAGCCCGACACCCCGGCCTACGGCGTGCCCTACTTCGACCCCGAGGCCGACGCCTCGAAGGCCGACCCCACGAAGGGCATCATGCCGCCGGCGTCGACCACGAACGCCGACGACCTGCGTTCCGCGCTGGCGGCCTTCGGCGGCTGATGGTGCGGGCGCCCGGCCCGCACCTGCCGCTCTCCCTGTCAGTATCGCGGCGCAACGGATACCATGTCGGTTATACCCCTTTTGCTCAGGCGTAGCGTTCGGAGGGGCACGACGAAGGGAACGTGGGTGACGCAGTGGGAGCACGGTGGCCCTGAGCCGGAGCCGGCGTCGGGTGACGTCGTGGTGCGCGACGGGTGCGTGCACTGGCACACCCGGCCCACCTGCGAGGTGCGCGACGCGCGTGAGGGCGTGGTCGCCTACGGCTGCAGCCTGCGTGACGCCTGGGCCAGCTGCCTCCTGCCCTGCCCCTCCTGCTCAGGTGGGCAGGCGACGGTGGCTGCCGCCCGGTGGGGCAGCCGCACCCGGGTCGAGCGCGCACGCCTGACGCTCCCCGTTCTGCGTGACCTCGTGAGCGGCGTGGCCATCGTGCCCCTCTCACCGCACACGGCCGAGGCCCCCCGGAACCCCGCGGCGGCGGGACCGGAGCACACCCCCTCCGACCAGGGGCTGGTCGTGGTGGCCAGCAGCAGCCACTGACAGCGCAGGCGCTCCGTCGGCTCGGCGCCGACGGGCGGCGCCTTCTCACGGCCGGTGGG